>CAYZOE010000010.1:41061-66156 GCA_964479805.1 uncultured Pseudoalteromonas sp.
AGATAGGTATTTGGTAATTTCTCTGTGAACCAAGTTGGTGCATAAATTGAGTTACCACGTCGGGTTTTTAGCTGCTGACCATCCCATATGGCCCGTACACCATCATATTTTTCACTCACTAAGTAGTGTTCGACTTGATGGCTATCGTTGAATACAGAAGCTAGTTGCGCAGGTGAGGTATTTGACCAAGAAGGTGAGCTTAGCAATAAAAAAGCTAAAAAATAGAAATAATACATACGCATGGCTCCTTATGCGCTGAAGTAAGGTTAATAATGAGTAGACTTCCTAGCTGCACTCATTACCTGAAATATTGATGACGTTTATGTCGTCTAGATATTAGTATTTTTTTGAATATACTCCCAAGCCTCGCTGATATCATTGGCTGTAAAAATGGCCTTACTGTGATCTTGAGATTTCGAGTATTCATGTGGGATAACAACTGTCTGTACGCCCGCGGACGTTGCGCTTTTTAGTCCCGTTGCACTATCTTCTAAGGCAAATGCTTCTTGAGGCTTTATAGACAAGTGTTCAAGCGCCTTTAAATATGGTTCAGGATCGGGTTTTGGGTTGGTTACATCGTCTTTGCATATCGTCACACTGAACAAATCTAATAATTCGTAGTGCGTTAATACAGGAATAGCTTCGTTGCGTGTGCTGCCTGTCACTAGCACTAAGGTAAAGTGCTGTTTAGCAGCATTGAGGAAAGCCTTCACGCCTGATAATAATCTTGGCTTTACCTGCTCAGATGTAGAAACAAACTGCTGATTTTTTCGTTCACATAACCACTGGGCTGATACATCAAGATGATGCCTTGCCTTTATTACTTTTGCGGCTTGTAAGGTAGGAACACCCGCAAACTCTAAACAAAAAACTTGCTCTGTGTAATGAATGTCAAAAGGAGATAAAACATGTTGCCAGCTGTCATAATGAACGACCTCAGAATCAACCAAAGTACCATCAAAATCTATCAGTAATGCTCGCTTTTCCATGTTTCTCTCCTTGAACTAGTTGCTTTTTGATTTTAGCTTATTGTTTTAAGCTCTCAGGTACTTCAGCTGTGGCTTCTTCGCCTGATTCAACCTCAACAAGCGTATAGCCTCGAGGTTGACGTACTACTTTTAAGATTGGCTTTTCAAACGCAGACTTTAAACGGTCCGTATCAGCTTGTAGCTTTTCGACTGTGCGACCAAACGGTGCTGCACCTGTTTCAGACCAATTAGTTACTTTACCATTTAAGTTATATTCAACTTCGTGAATCTGATATAGCGCAGCTTCATCTTTAGTAGCTTCACAAAAAATAACACGGTAATTCCAAAATCCAGACATAATTTTTCTCTTACTATCAATTTAGGGCAACTTTACCAGCTCATTTTATTAATACCAATCCTCAATGTGACTTATTTAAGTGATCTGGCATGAACTCAAATACTATGCGCTCGAAATATAAAAAAACCCGCAAAATGCGGGTTTTTATTAAAACAAATTTCTATTACAAAATAAGATTAGAAGAAGCGTACTTTAAATTCAGCACCAATGTAACGCTCTTCATTTAACATGCCCGTATTGTTATTGAAGTCTACACTACCAATAACCACTTGCTCGTCAAATAAATTACGCACAAAAACAGATGCTTCATACTCGTTATCGCCTGCTAACCATTGATAACCTGCTCGAACACCCGCTTCAAATAACGCTTCGCCTTTGAACTCAACCGCTTCATATAAAAAGAAATCAATTTCGCTACGGTAAGATACATCTGAGTAGACGAAGAAGTCACCGCCTTCAAGTTCTTTTGTATAACGAAGAGTCGCGTTCGCTATCCACTCTGGCGCGTGTGGCAAGCTGTTACCATCTAGAACCGCTAAACCATTCTCTATTTTATTGGTTACCGTACACTGAGCACAAACTTGAACAGCTAAGTCTTTATCACTCAGCTCAGTTTTGTTATAGCTCAGATTAAATGTAGCATTTAACTCATCAGTTAAAACCCACTCTGAATCAAGTTCAATACCATAACCTGTTGTCTTATCTGCATTGATCAGACGGTTAAAGTTAGCACCACCACCAACAGCCGTTAGCTGTTGATCGTTCATCTGGTAGTAAAATACTGTCGCGTTAACACGGCCTTGACCATCTAAAACATCAGACTTGATACCTGCTTCAATTGAGTTAGTCGTTTCAGACTTAGCAACTGTTACTTCATCACCGAATAAGATACGACCCTGAACACTCGGTGCACGAAAACCGTTAGCAATACGCGCGAAAAAGTTTACATCGTCAGTGTACTTGTACGTTGCACTTAAATCCCAAGATACATGACTATCATCTGGGTTTGCAGAGCCTTCAAGGAAATCTGCTGCGCCTACTGGAGATTTTGTACGCTTAGCATAAAATTCTTTTTCATCATTAGAATAACGAAGACCGGCTGTTACTTTTAATTCATCAGATACTGTGTAATCAAATGAACCGAATAATGCCCATGCTGAGGTACTTTGGTCTTGCACGGCGTAACCATTTTGTAGACCATAGTTATTAGCCGTAGCATCCCAAGAAAGCGTATCATAACTGAAGCTTTCGATAATTAAGTCTTCTTCGTATAAGAACACACCGACTTGATAGTTCATATCGCCAGAGAAGTTACTTGAAAGACGAAGCTCTTGCGTATATTGGTCGTGTTCAGGAATTGCATCAGCTGTTTCTGAAGGGAAAGGAATAAGACCAGGGCCTTGGAAACCGATAAACGCGGCGCCGTAACCACCATCTACGTCTGCGCGAGAGTAGATTTCAGCACTTTCCCAGCCTGTGATCGACGTTAAAGTGAGCTCTTTTAAATCCCACTCAAGCTTAAGGCTTAGACCTTGCGTATTAACCTGCTGTGTAGAGCGAGATGCGGCATCGTGATAAACAACATCATTGTCATACAGTGGATTGATGTTATTTGTGCCCTTTTCAATTAGGTTTGCACGAAATGCTATTGGACGTCCGTCAAGGTCGCGCTTGTGGTAGTTTAAAAGACCGGTAAAGTCATCACCCTCATATAAAAATTGAACTCGTGCTGCTTTTTCATTGTAACCACCAAGCGAATTTTCTTTTTCGAAGCCAGGTGCCTTCACATCAATGTAATCAGGGCGGTCTTGTACAAGAAGAGAAACTCGCGTTGAAAGCTTGTCAGTCAGACCAGTACCCACTGCACCTTCAAAGTCTACAGAGCCCTTGCTGCCGTATGACAATGCACTGTAAGCATCAAACTCTTGGCTTGGTTTAACTGAATCAAATTTTACAAGGCCAGCTGGCGTATTACGGCCAAATAGTGTGCCTTGTGGGCCTCTTAATACTTCGATACGCTCGATATCAAAGACAGGGAAACCTTTGAGAATTGGGTTTTCTTGAACTATTTCATCAACGACCAAAGAAACTGGTTGAGACGCATTCAAGTCAAAATCGGTATTACCTAAGCCACGAACATAAAAGCGCGGGAAAGTACGGCCGAATGATGATTCAACTGATAAACTTGGGATTTTTGCGTTCATGAAGCGAATATCCATACCCGCTGAGCTATATGCATCTAATCCATCGCCTTGAAGGGCCGATACAGACACAGGAACTTCTTGCGCATTTTCAACACGTTTACGTGCTGTTACTTGAATAACTTCTAGCTGATTGCTTTTAGCTTCTCGCTCTTCAGCATGCGTATCGAACGTAGTGCCTGCTACTGTAGAGAACAACGCTGCATTGACTAAAACTGCTAACGTAGATCTTTTGATTGCTTTCATGTTTGGGGTAAACCTTTTATAAGCACTCTATTGTTCAACGGTAAAATATGGGCGCCGTATCACATTGGCGTGATTAGTTCAATTTTTCGCCTATACTGGGAGGTATAATACGGACCTTAGATACGAGAGTGCAAAACGAATTCTAAGGCTGAATCTAACCGCACAATTATAACAGTAAATTTCAATTTTGCTTCAAATAACCTAAAAAAAAGAAAAAAATAATAAATTTTATCTACAATACCACCAATTAAAACAAATTTTATCTGCAACACAAAATCGCAAATCAAGGACATTTGTCCTTCACCAGACTAGAAAGATGTTTGTTTTGGACGATTTTTTGGAAGGAAGAATCTTAACAGTGTATGGAAAACAAACAGCCTAAAGTGAAGGAGAGACTATTTTTTTGAAATCTGCTTTTCTGTTTTTTTCATCATAATTGATAACAGCAATGCCAGCTGTAGAAAAAATAGGCATATCGCCAGGACTCAGTTGATCGACCAAATAACTGACAATCGGCATGTGTGCAACCAACAGCCAAGTTTCAATCTCTGGATTCAAACTCATAAGAGTTTCGAGGTAATCAACCGCAAATCGCGCATCGCCACTAGGGATGATATCATTACATACTTCAAAATAATCTGCAGGGTTATGCTTGCGAATTTGCTGAGCTGTTTGCTGCGCTCTAATATAAGGACTCACAAGTATTCCCTTTGGTTGATAATGCGCTTTAATCCATAATGCCATTTCACTCGCTTGGTTTACTCCACGTGGGGTCAGTACTCTTGCTGCATCATCAGCTTGCATAGGTTCGGCCTCACCATGGCGCATAATTAAGATTGTTCTCATAAAACCTCAAACACTTAGAGTAATAATTTTCAGTAAAGCAGTAGCAACTTAGCCACTTTGTTCGCTATATTAAAACAAAATACATGACAATCCAAAGAACCTTAGCAGCGGTAAGTTAGTTCAAATTGGCCTCATCTCTTAATTTATATCGGCGGCAGACACTTGAAAATTAGCAATAATGATAAACGCAGCTATCAAACTCTTACACTCGACAATGGTCTAAAAGTACTGCTTGTACAAGACCTAGATTCAAAAAAATCTGCAGCCTCACTAACTGTCAATGCAGGGCATTTTGATGATCCTAACGATCGTCAAGGTATGGCACATTTTATTGAACACATGCTGTTTCTCGGTACCAAAGCCTACCCTGACCCCGGCCAATTCTCTCAATTCATAAGTCAAGCAGGCGGGCATTGTAATGCATGGACAGGCACAGAACACAGTAGCTATTTTTTCGATTGTGATCATCAACAATTACATGCCGCGTTAGACATTTTCAGCCAGTTTTTTATTGCTCCTTTATTCGATAAACTTCAAGCAACGAGTGAGCGGAATGCGATAGATGCCGAATACAAGATGAAAACCAAAGATGATGGTCGACGCATCTATCAGGTTCATAAAGAAACAGCAAACCCTGCTCATCCATTTGCAAAATTTGCCGTTGGCAACCGAGAAACTTTAGAAGACAGAGACACTTGTATCTCAGACGAGTTACGTCAATTTTTCAGCATACATTATCTTGCCCAATGGATGACATTAACCATTGCAGGACCTCAATCTTTAAATGAGTTAGCCGATATGGCTAGTCAATATTTTTCTAAGGTTCCTTCAAGCCAAAGTAATAAACCCGCTATCTCTGTTCCTCTTTATCGAAGCAATGATTTGGGTAAACTCATTCATATAACGCCTAAAAAGCAAATGCAAAAACTGACTGTTAGCTTTGCTATGCCAAATATTCATAATCTTTACAAATCCAAAAGTTTAAGCTTTCTAGCTCACTTGATTGGTTTTGAGGGCGCGGGCTCGCTGTACTCCATATTAAAAGCTCAGGGTTGGATCAATGCGCTTTCAGCCGGTGGCGGAGTCAGTGGAAGTAATTATAAAGATTTCAATGTCAGCTTTGCCCTCACAGAACAAGGCATTGAATTTTACGAAGACATTATTGAAATGTTATTCGAATACATAGCACTTATCGAGCATAAGTTTGCCGACTTACCTGCACTCTATGCCGACAAACAAGCTTTATTAGAAATCGCCTTTAACAATCAAGAACCGAGCAAATTAGTTGAGTGGGTTAATGCGTTAAGCGTTAATATGCACCACTTCGATGAAGCGGATTACTTGTACGGTGATTATGTTATGACAGGGTTTGAGCCCCAATTACATAAAAAACTTTGCAAGTATTTGTCTGCGAAGAACATGAGAGTTGTTTTAATTCACCAAGGCGTTGCAACTAATAGACGAGCTCAGTGGTATAACACCGCTTATCTAGTAGAAGATTTACCCGAACATTGGCTTGAGACACTTGATAGGATAAAACACCCTCTTCCTGAAATGAAGCTGCCTAGCGTCAATCCTTATTTAAAAGCAAAACAAGTTTTACACACTAGCGCATCTTCTTTCTCTGTACCAAAAAAACTTGCATTTAAAGAGGGGTTAAATTTCTGGTTTAAACAAGACACAGAGTTTAAAGTCACAAAAGGCCACCTTTATATTGAATTAGATTCAAAAGTCGCGGTTAGTTGTGTTAAAAACATGGCACTCACAAGGTTATTGGCTGATTTATTGATGGACAGCCTCGCTGAGCCTTTCTATTCAGCAGAGCTTGCTGGGCTTAATTATCATATTACCTCTCATCAAGGTGGGTTGACGCTAAATACAGCAGGCCTCTCGTCAAATCAGCCGGCATTTGCAATAGAGTTACTCAACTATATTTTATCTCAGGGCATTAGCCCAATTCGATTTGCTGAATATAAGAAACAACTGTCAAGACATTGGCTTCAACATAATCATAATAAACCTGTGTCTGCGCTATTTAGCGTTTTAGGCGCAAGTCTAATGCCATGGAACCCTGCGCCTGAGGACTTAGCGCAAAGTCTAAAAAGCATTACATTTAATGAGTTCAATGAATTTAGGCGTGCATTTTTTGAAGCCATACACATAAAAGCATTCATGTATGGTAACTGGCGTGAAAGTGATGCAGAAAATATGCTTAGTAGCATTAAAGAAATCTTTAAACAAAGTGAAATCCTAGAAGATTTAAAGCGTCCTCTTATAAAACTGAAACAACACATGACACATACTTTATTCAAAGAGCAGGCTGAACATGGATTACTGTATTATATTCAAGCAAAAACTTCGGATGTTGGTGAAAAAGTACAACTTATGCTCATTAATCAACTTGTACAACATTTGTACTTTGATGAACTCAGAACCAAACAACAATTAGGTTATTTAGTAGGCGCAGGTTACGCTCCTTTTAATACTCGAGCAGGGCTTGCTTTTTACGTCCAATCTCCAAATAGTTCAGGCCAATTAATACTGAAAAGCCATGAGGAGTTTATCAACATGTTCTTAGATAACTTGTCTAAATTGAGCTTGGACGAATTTTTAGATGCTAAACAAGCTTTAGAGCTACAAATTGCAGAAAATGACAAAAATTTGAGACTAAGAGCTCAGCGACTTTGGGTCGCAATAACCAATGAAGACCACACCTTTTCAATGCAATCTAGATTACTCACAGCACTTCGCGCATTAACAAAAGATGCTTTCATCAACAGTGCTATATCTTTGATAAGTAATAAAGACTCTCACGCAACGTTAACTTTCAACTGATAAGGTTCTGTTATCTACTTTACTCTCAGTTCAGCATAGATTAGATTAAGCGTTGTTCTGAGAAATAAACATCTATGATTAAAAATACAACAATAATGATGTTCATAGCGTTATTAAGCTCATTATTTAGTATGCCCTTGATGGCATTTGAGTTTAATCAGCAGAGCCTAGGAATTAGTATTTATTGGCTAGCTCCTGTGGGCTTAATGACATTGTTCACCACTTATTTGCTATTTATAAACCGCAGGCTAAGGCGTTCACAGCAAGACTTGGCTATGTCTGAATTACGCTTAAAGCGGACTGTTGAGGGTAGTGGTGATACATTATGGGATTGGAACATCAGCTCAGGTGAAATTATACGCATAAACGATAAGTACATGGTATGCCAAAACCCACCTGAAAAAAATGTACACTTTTTACCCAACGCACATCGTATTCACCCTCAAGATCTTTCGTTAGTAGACAAATTACTCAAGCAACATTTTGCCGAGCAAACTGCTTTTTTTGAGGCAAGTTACCGCCTAAAAGATACGTTAGGTCAATATCACTGGGTGTTAGATCGTGGAAAAATCATTGAAAAAGATGCCAATTTAAATCCTGTAAGAATGACAGGCACTGTGCGTGATATTAGCCACCTAAAAAGTACCGAAGAGAGACTAAACTTATTCGCTAAATGTGTCGAATCTCTTACTGACGCCATTGCTATTTATGATAAAAATTATCAACTTGTGGATGTCAACCCGAGCTACTTAAAGCTGTTTGGGGGCTTTAGAACTCACAATATAGGAAAGCCGTTCAATCTCCCTGGATATGATGAAAGATACATTCATGAAATCAAAGCAAATCTAAGAAAGTCAGAACATTGGCAAGAAGAACTTAAACTCAGAAACTTTAAGAACATCTTATTGCCAATAGAAGTCAGCATTGATGAAATAAAAAACAGTCATGGCCAGGTAACAAACTATGTGGTTATTTTTTCAGATTTAACCGAACGTAAAAAAGCAGAGTCACAACTTCACAATCTCTCCAACAGAGATAGAACTACAGGTCTGCCAAATAGGAACTTATTTTTCACTAACTTAAAAAAGTTAGCGCAACAAGATGTCCACCACGCACTACTTGTCTTTGACTTAGACAACTTCAAAAAGATTAATGATTCTCTAGGCCATCAACTTGGCGATAGTTTGCTTGCGAAACTGGCAATGCGTCTTAACAAATTAGCTCGCCAGCAAGATACTTTTTATCGTTTAGGTGGCGATGAGTTCGCATTAGTGATGACAGGCACGAATGACATTCATATCATTACTAAAACTGCTAAGCAATTTTTGGCAGCCATTGCAACGCCATTTAAAATGGCAAATCATGAATTAGTGATCACCTCCTCCGTTGGTATTGTGCTATTCCCTGAAGACGGCGCAACCCCTGAAATTTTGCTGAAGAATGCAGATACAGCCATGTACCACGCAAAACAAAAAGGGAACCACTACTTGTTCTTTAACGACTCAATGAATGAACAAGCAGTGAAACGATTACAAATCGAAAACCTGATGCGATATGGTTTAAAAGAAGATCATTTTGTCGTTTATTATCAACCCAAAATGGACATAAAATCAGGCCTTCTTGTCGGCATGGAGGCGCTAGTCCGTTTTATTACCCCTAAAAAAGGGATTAT
The DNA here is from genome assembly GCA_964479805.1 of uncultured Pseudoalteromonas sp. Classification (GTDB taxonomy): domain Bacteria; phylum Pseudomonadota; class Gammaproteobacteria; order Enterobacterales; family Alteromonadaceae; genus Pseudoalteromonas. The sequence continues at coordinate 50,188 of CAYZOE010000010.1, forward strand.
AAGCCCAGGTGTGTTTATTCCTATTGCGGAAGAAACCGGACAGATCATTGATATTGGTGAGGTAGTGCTAGACAAAGCTTGTAAAGACGTGAAAAGCTGGATAGACCAAGATTTATTTGACGGTCGTGTTGCTGTTAATTTATCGGCAAAGCAATTTAGTTTGCCTGACCTCACCACGCGTATTGATATCATATTACAGAAAAACCATTTACCTTCATATTTTTTAGAGCTTGAGATCACTGAAGGTACAGTCATGGATGACCCTCAAGAAGCCATTAATGTCATGCGCTCACTCAGTGCCAGAGGTATTCATCTTGCGATAGATGATTTTGGCACGGGTTATTCATCATTGGCTTATCTAAAACAGTTTCCTCTAAATACGTTGAAAGTCGACAAAGCTTTTGTCGACGATATGCACAATGAACGAGGTCGAAACATGGTAGATTCAATTGTAACAATAGCTCAAAATCTAGAACTACATGTTGTAGCTGAAGGCGTTGAAAAAGCAGAACAGCTGGCAATATTAGAAGAACTAAATTGCCAAACTGTACAAGGATACTTCTATTCAAAGCCTCTATCGGCTGAAGAGTTTACTGAATTTTTGAAACAACAAAGAGTTGTGAAGAACAAACAAGCTAAACCCGATTTAAAAGTGGTCAGCTAACTGGCCAGCTAACCTTAAAGCACTTTAGCTGACTATTTGCTAAATTCTTGAAATAGTCATTCTGAAATACGTTCTTAAAAACACCCAGAAAATCAGTCAAACAGTCAAGCTAAGAGTAACGCAGCCAGTACTTTGTCGTTATACATCGGCGAATAGTTTAGTAATAAATGGCCATTACATAAAAGCAAACAAAACATCACTAACATAAGCACTACCTTTAGAACTGTTGAATTATACAGCAAACAGCATGAAATAAGCGCAAAAAAACGTTTAATTGTTGCAAAATATTGCATTATTTCATTTAATACCAAGCCATAATTTCACTCTTGTAATGGTATTTTATTCATTTTTTCATAGCTAATTGATTTATAGTTATGTCAAGTGAAATTTTAACTGGTCGTCATGGCGAGGTTTTAGCACATTTTTTACGCGCAGATTTTGCAATTGTAAATAAAGGCGTTTATTGACTAATACTCATCACTTCAGAGTAAACTGGGTTTTCAGCTTACTAGGTTGCATAAGTTAACTCGGTAAACAGACTAAAATGTTTTTCCTAAGGTTATTGTCTTTACGAATTAAGTGCTAAACTCAAACCATGTGGTTTTAATTAATAGTTACTTCAAGGATAAGAGCTATGAATAAACAAAGCGTACATGATTATTTGCAAAGTAAACCAGGCACGTTTATTACGCAGCCCTTTTCGCAGGATAGCGATGTTTACAAAGTGCAACATAAGATGTTTGCCACCCTTTACGAAGGTAAAGAAGGTCAACTAGACGAAAACAATGAGCCTGTTTTTTGGTTAAACGTGAAATGCGATCCTGACGAGGCATTAATACTTAGAGATAAGTATGAAGCAATTCTGCCGGGTTATCACATGAATAAGCGTCTGTGGAACACGATTGTTCTTGATGGCACAGTACCTGAAGACGAAATTAAAAAGTTTATCGATGACTCTTATCAAATAGTAGTTGATAACTTACCTACAGCTCAGAAAGAAGCGCTAGCTAACCTTTCATAGCCTGAGTACGTGTAATGGCCTCCCTCGTTATCTAACGAGGGCCATTCCACCTTAAACCTTCTATCTTCAAATTAGAATACTGCCAATACGGAAAAGTCGCTCTACTGTTCTGTGATGATGCTCAAAGCTTACATACAGCTGTGTCGGCATTTGTGCTCACTTTCAAGTTTAACAATTCTCTTGTTTTGGCTTTTACCTTATTTATTTCGGACTAATAAAGCAATTAAAGTCCTAAGGTAACATTGAAAGCATAATTTCCATTTTAGGTCATATGTAAAGAAGGAGACATCCAGTTTATGAAGATAGAGTAATTGCCACTCAAATTGGATTACAAGCTGTGGATATCAAAATCAAAGGAGGCGACAATATTATGCTTGGCTTAAGCAATCTCTTCATACCAAAACAGACCTTCAAAAGTTGTTTGAACAAACAAACCTGTGGGCGATGAGCATGTCAGCGCGCACAGGTCAAAATACCCACTATTTAAAACAGGTCTGCATTCAACCATAAGTGCAGCGCAATACTCGCTGCGTACCCCAGCGAAATCACAGGGGTCCACTTTAAATGACCGAAAAAAGTATAATACCCACGAGCTTGACCCATCAGCGCCACGCCCGCTGCAGAGCCAATAGATAACAAGCTGCCGCCAACACCCGCAGTCAAAGTAATTAGTAACCATTGGCCATGTGACATTTCTGGCTGCATTGTGAGTACAGCAAACATCACTGGAATATTATCGATCACAGCTGAAATGACACCAAGAAACACATTCGCAGCAGTTGTTGACCACCCCCCGTACAGCACTTCAGACATTAAGCTCAAATAGCCCAAGAACCCGAGTCCGCCAACACACATCACAATTCCGTAGAAAAACAGAAGTGTATCCCACTCCGCACGCGACACTTTGCTGAATACATCAAACGGTACCACACTGCCGAGTCTCGCTAAACGCTCTTTGTCACCCTGTTGCTCTGCCAGTGCTTTTTTGCGAGCCAAAGATCCCGGTAAAGTCACTCTTAAGAAATAGCCAAAAAATTGAAGATAACCCAGCCCCATCATCATGCCTAATACCGGTGGAAGATGTAAGAAACTATGGCATGCAACAGCTGTTGCCACGGTAAATAAAAATAATGACAGGATACGCAAAGCTCCCCGTTTTAATTCAACTTCTTCATAAGCCGCTGTTGGTTGTTTATTTTCAACATAAAAGCTCATAATAACCGCAGGGACTAAGAAATTTGCTAAGGAAGGAATAAACAAGACTAAAAACTCACCAAAAGTCACCATACCAGCTTGCCAAACCATCAAGGTTGTAATGTCTCCAAACGGGCTAAATGCTCCTCCGGCATTCGCTGCAATCACAATATTGATACAAGATATGTTGATAAATGGTTTATCACCTTCTGCCACCTTCATCACCACGGCACACATCAATAAAGCGGTAGTTAAGTTATCCGCAATAGGTGAGATAAAGAATGACAAAAAACCTGTGATCCAAAATAGATTTTTATAGTTGAAGCCTTTGCGGATCATCCAGGCTCTTAATGCATCAAAAACTCGACGCTCTTCAAGGGCGTTGATATAGGTCATTGCCACCAATAAGAACAGCATCAACTCTGCGAATTCGAGTAAATTATGCCTAAATGCCTCTTCAGTAACATGAGGGATATTTTCACTGACGTAAAAGCTGCCAATAAGGATCCAGATTAAACCTGCCCCGACCAGCACAGGCTTAGACTTTCTCAAGTGTAATTTTTCTTCCAACATAACTAGGGTATAAGCCAGAATAAAAATTACGATTGCAGCAAAGCCTACCCAAGAACTTGTTAAGTCCAAGTAGACACCTGCAGCCCGAACAGAAGGAGAAAAGCTAGCTAATAAAGCTAACATAATTAGAAGTGTATAGCACCGAAAGGACATGTTATTGCCTACTATGACAGTCAAAAGAGAGTATTTAAGTAGGCATTAAAATAGCACAATGGCAGTGATTACCAATTGTACAGAAGTCTAAGTTTACTATTTTTCTGCAGTTATTTTTTCAATCGCTAAAATTAATACCAACCCACTAATGGCAAGTGCAATACATAACAATGTCATTGGATCTTGTCCACTTAATGTCGCAAATTCTGCAGGTGAGATATTTTGCTGCATAAGCGGCTTTTCAACGCCCTTTGAATTAGTGTAAGTCGTCAACACTTGTTTCCAAGGCCAAAGTAAGTTCAACGAGCCAACTAGAAAACCTGCCAATAACGCAAAAGTTAACTGCTCAAAACGGCTCAATAACCAAGCCAAAAAGCGAGAAAAAACCATAAGACCAACCACACAACCCATCAGGAATAACGCAATCAACGCAAATTGTTTTTCTGTCACTGCTGTCAGAACATGTCCGTACATTCCAAGTAGCAGTAATATAAAGCTTCCCGAGATCCCAGGTAAGATCATCGCACATATGGCAATCGAGCCGGCCACAAAATAAAACCACCAACTCGGATTAGCTTCAGCAGGTGACAAAGAAGTAATAGCATATGCGATTAACGCACCTGATATACAACTTAACACTGTCTTAAAGTTCCAAGCTTTAACTTGCTTTGCAACATAAATAAAAGAAGCAATGATTAAGCCGAAGAAAAATGCCCAAACAAGCAGCTTATGATGTTCGAGTAAGTAAGTAATCAGTTTTGCTAAAGAAGCAGCACTTGTTAATAGTCCAGCGAAAAGCGTAACTAAGAACGTCCCATCTATATAACGCCAAGTGGCTTTGATACCCTCTCGTTTCAGTAATAACAGTGCGTCTAGATTAATACTTTTGATGGCATTCAATAGTCTTGTATAGATGCCAGTTATAAATGCTATTGTACCACCTGATACGCCTGGCACGACATCAGCGGCTCCCATGCCTGCACCTTTCAAAAATAAAAATAAAAAGTCACGCTTACTTTGCAACTGCGACATAGTGTCTTTTCTCCTAATCAAAACAACGAGTCATATTATCCTAAATTTTTTTAGACAAGAACTACTCTCAGCTTAGATAAAGCAATTTATGTTTCTAAAGTTATGCTTACTTTGCCCGATAATAAAATTATGTAAATCAATCAAAATCACTATGCCCTATTTTCTTGCATTCTTTATCTTGCTATTTACCACTCCTGCCATCAACGCAGCATCGAGTGATCATGTAATGCCCACTGAACCTCAAGTGTGGCAACAGCAAGATTTGAAAAGTTATATAGATGCCAACAACATAATCAATATAACGGTTAACGAACAACCCTTAGGTGTGCTATTTCAAACATACATGAATGCAACTAAACGTGGCATTGCTATTATATTACCTGATATTGGTCACTCACTTCTGTCCTCAAATGGTAGCCAATTCTTACAACAGGCCCTCGCAGATGATGGCTACGATACGTATGTTTTACCCTCACCACCTGTACTATTTGAATCTTTAGAGATACCTGACTTCACTCAAGAGCACCAACCTAAGCCATTTGCTAAAGCGGTATTTTTTCAATCTGAAAGCATGTTAAATGAGTACAAAAATGAGCTGGCAGTTCGTTTTCAAGCATTAATACAAGAACTCAGTAAAATGCCAAATGAACACACTGTGGTTATAGCGCTCGGTACAAGTGCTGGTGTATTTGCAGAGCTAGTATCGGAACAACCACAGCTTCCAGTTGATGCATTAGTGACTATCAGCGCACACCTGCCACACCCAAAACGAAATAAAGATTTAGCTGCAACGTTTTCCCTTGTTAGCCCACCACTTTTGGATATTTTTTACAGCAATGACGGACCTGCGGTCACGCAAAGTATTTCGAACAGAAAGCGCTGGGCAAAGAGAAATAGCAAATACGATTACAGACAAAGGGAGCTTTTTGGACTAAGCCATGAGTTGAGGCAACACCAAAGATTGAGGAAAGAAGTAACCGGATTTCTCAGCCATTTATGAGTATTACTTAGCTTTTAGAAATTCATAAGCAGACTGGATATCCTGGCTTTTTTGTTTTGCAATTTCCATCATATGAGGCGGTAAGCCTTGTGAAACTAGTTTGTCCGGATGATGTTGTGACATGAGTTTCCGATAAGCAAGCTTGATATCTTTTTCACTTGCATTTTTAGTCAAACCCAGTACAGCAAGCGCATTGTCGCGGTTTAAAGACGGTGGTGTAGCTTTATGTTTATAATCAGATTGTTGTTCAGACTGATAGCTTGATTGATGACTCTGTTGCTTTCTAAATTGGAACTCTGCTTGATATCGGTTTAGTAAGAACTGAAAATGCCGACTTGATAAACCAAGCAAACGACTTACTTGTTGTAAGAGTTGCTTCTCTTGCTCCGCCAAGTAACCGTCCGAAAACGCCATTTGAATTTGAATTTCTAAGAACAGTTGAAGTAGATCATAGCGACGGCCAAATACTTCTTTTACATCTAGAATTGATTCTTTTAATGAAAACTCTTCAGATTTACCTGAGCGGAATGCATTCTGCGCCTCTTTTCTTTCCTCACCGTGTAAACCCATTTCATTCATAAATGCAGTTGCGGCTTGAATATGAATTTCACTAACTCGGCCGTTAGACTTCGCAATATGACCCATTACCGCAAAGCAGCTAGAGAAGAATAGTGCTTGTCGCTGATCTAATTCGCCTTTATCAAAAAAGCCTTGAAAGCCACCAGCTTTATCAAAATCCTGCTTTAAGCTTTTATCAAACAAGTGGCCTAGCCAAAAACCAAGCGCAGCGCCAAACCAGCGACCGAACATAAAGCCAAAACACGTTCCAAGTAGCTTACCCCACATATGCAGTCCCTAATTGCTTATTGATTTGCTCTAATCTTTGCGGCGTCCCAATATCCGACCATAAATTTAAATATAACTCACGTGAGACTTGCCCTTCCTCAATACCTTGCCTAAGCAAGGGCCCCAAAGCTAAAAACTGATTGCCGTAAGCATTAAAAAAAGATCGGTGATAAAGGCCTATACCTGAAAAAGTATACTTCTGAGTTTGGTTCGCTAACCCCAAAGTAAAGTCACCATCTGGGTGGTGCGCTGGGTTTTCGACTAAAACAATGTGTGCCTCACCTTCTTGCAACACCAGTTGTGTTAAAGCGTGTACATCGTAGTCAGTAAAGATATCCCCATTGATAACAATAAACTTATCACATGCTCTACATAAAATTGGTAACGCATTAATGATACCACCCGCTGTTTCTAAACCACCTTCAGGCTCATAGCTATACTCTATTTTGACACCTAATTTCGAGCCATCACCAAAATACTGCGTTATTTTGTCTCCTTGCCAAGCAAGATTAACAACAATATCGGTGATCCCCGCCACTCTAAGGCGCTCAATATGGTATTCAATTAGTGGTTTACCATTTACTTTCAGCATGGGTTTAGGTAATTCAGCGGTTAAAGGCATCATACGTTTACCTCTGCCCGCAGCAAGGATCATTGCTTTCATATCTGCGGCTCTAACTTAAGCTTAACTAAAGGGATTATCTCATTGTCGAGCCAAGTTGCAAGCCATTGAAATTGTTCATACTGTTTGCTTGCTTTACAGATATAATCTAACGTTGGTAAGATATTTTGTAGATAACCTGATTTACCATCTCTCAGTAGCAAGCGGCAAAATATCCCTGCGGCTTTGAGATGCCTTTGTAAGCCGGTCTGATGGAAGTAATCGCAGTATTTTTCATACGATAATCCCTCCAACAGACCTTGCTTGTAAATGAGTTCGAAGTTGTACTTAAGAAGTTGATCAAACTCATGTTCAGGTAAAGTGAAATAACAGTCTTTGAGCAAGGATACTGCATCGTAACTTATTGGACCCTGTACAGCATCTTGAAAGTCAATCAAAGCCCACCCATCTGGCGTTTTCATAATATTTCTAGAATGGAAATCTCTATGCATGGTCACTTGGGGTTGTTGTAACATCACTTCGATTAGGCTCGCTTCCAGTTCATACCAAAGTCGTTGATATTCTTCCGGTACGCTTAAACCCAACCACTTTTCGATTAACCACTCTTTGAAAATATTAATTTCTAACCTTATAAAATCTCTGTCATAAGGTTTCATCCACTGGCTAGATGGGATAGAAGCAATTTGTGGTAACAAAGACAAGACAGACTTGTAATCTGACACTCGGCTGTCCAAGCTTAAACGATCTGCTAGATGCTCTGAACCCAAATCATTTAATAAAATAAAACCCAACTCTAAATTTGTAGCTAGTACTTGCGGTACAACTAGCCCCGACCTCGCAAAATCTTGTTGTAATTCTATGAATGGTCGGTTGTCGATTAAAGCAGCAGGGGAATCCATTAGAATCAGATTATTAGAATCCGTTTTAACTCGGTAATACTGCCTAAAACTCGCATCTGAGGTAATTGCATTAAAAGAAAAAAGTTGCTTACCTAAGTATTTTATTAGAAAGGCCTCTAATTGTGCTTTTCTGTTATCGTTCTTTATCACAATTTTACATTCTTAATTACTGAATTTAACTCTGTTTTACTTTATGATGTGCTGTCTCTGAAGTAACAACTGGTAAACAGGTTAATTAATGAACAAAGTTTGGCTAGCCGTGGCGCTATCTTCTATCAGTCCTGCTGTATACGCAGCGACGGAAATTGAAAGGCCTTTACTATGCCAAAATAATAATTTACCTCAGCAGTGGCTACCGCTTACGGGTTTACCAAAAAACGCAGTCGACATTCGTGCAGATCGAGTAAATATTAACAATACATCGAGTGCCCAATTCGCTGGTAATGTTGTAATAAACACAGAAAAAATGCAACTTTCTGCGAGTTCTGCTCTGTTTAACAAACAAAGCTTACAACTAAATGCTGAAGGGCCTTTAATTTATCAAGACCCTTTCACTCTGGTTAAAAGTAACGGCTTGTTCGCAGATTTAAATAATTACCACATCGACTTGATGGGTGCCAACTATCAACTTACCCAACAACAGGGTCATGGTGGGGCAGCTCAATTATCTGCACGCGACAATAGCATCGAACTAATGAATGCAAGCTTTACCACTTGCCCCTCAGATAAACCTTTTTGGTCTATCGAAGCCAGCACAATTAGCTTGTCTAAAACTGAAGGCTGGGGTGAAACGTATAATGCGGTGCTCAGAATTTTAGATACGCCAGTTATCTATATCCCTTACTTTACTTTTCCGATTGACGATAGACGAAAAACAGGTCTTCTGGCACCAACTATATCTAGCTCTGAACGTTATGGTTTAGAGCTCTCAACGCCATTTTATTGGAACATCGCGCCTAACTATGACGCAACAATTACACCCAGATATATGTCTAGAAAGGGCGTTCAAATTAACACTGAATTTAGATACCTAACGCCCCAGCATTCAGGCTTGTTTGCCATGGAGCTATTAGAAAAAGATGATTCAGAGCCTGAATTAGAAGAGCGTTATTTATTATTTTGGCAACAAAATAGCTATTTTAATGAAAATTGGCGTGCAAGCATTGATATCACCAATGTCAGTGACGATAACTACTTGACGGACTTGAATTCAGAGTATGGTAACATCACAGACACGCAGTTATACCGAACAGGAACTTTAAACTATCTCGGTAATATATGGTCTGCGCAATTGAAAGTGCAAAATTTTGAAGTATTAGGCGACCACCAAGAATCTTATGCAGCTCTACCGCAACTATCTTGGTACACCACCAATCCAATATCTTGGCAAGGCATTGATTGGTCACTAAATGGTGAGTTTAGCCACTTTAAAAATAATGAGTTAGTTATTTCAGACGTCTCAAGGTTACATATTGAACCCAAAGTCAGTTACGCAATTAATGACACCGCTTGGTCATTCTTATCGGAAGCAAGCCTGCTGCATACTTACTATCAACAAAACGGAAACTTGAACGAAACACTGTTTGATGAACGAGTAAGCAGGACTCTGCCGAAACTGAGACTACATGCACAAATGAATCTAGAACGTGCAACTAAGTTAATTGTAGATGAAGGCGTGCAAACGCTCGAACCTCAACTGCAATATTTATATGTACCTAAAAAAGACCAAGACAATATCGGTCTGTACGATACAACCAAAATGCAGGATAACTTTTCAGGTTTATTCAGAGAACAACGTTTTTCCGGTGTCGACCGCATAGCACAAGCAAACCAGTTTACGATAGGTGCGACAACGCGCATTTTTGATAATAAAAACCAAGAACGCTTTAATTTTAGTGTTGGGCAAATTATTTATTTAGACGATAATGCTAAACCAACTCTCCAAAATCCATTGAATAAAACAAACTACAATGCCTTGTTTGCTGCGGAAAGCATGATACATTGGCATCGTAGGTGGTATTTATCTGCTGGTATTCAATATGATGCTGACACAAAACAACTGATTCAATCTCATGCAACAATTGATTATAAAGGCGATAAAAATCAACTTGTGCAATTGAACCATCGTTATGCAAACGATGTCTCAGGATATGAAATAGATCAAATTGGTTTTTTTACTAGTGTGCCTATAAACCATCAATGGCAATTTATTGCGAGTTATCATAGAGATTTAGTATCAAGGAGAAGTACTGAACTTTTTGCAGGTTTGCAATATGAAAGCTGCTGTTGGGCGGTTCAGCTTACTGGTAATAGACAAATTCAAACTGATTTAAATAAAACAATTAACCAAGATGAGGCTCAATTTGATACGAGCGTACGTCTTAACTTTGTACTCAAAGGGCTAGGTGGCAAGTCAAGCTATGATGCAAGCCGATTACTACAACAGGGTATTTTTGGCTACCGTCGACCTTATTTTTTGAATAATTAGTAAAATAATAGAGCATTATGAATTTAAAAAAGTTGTTAATCGCCGCCCTTATGGGGTTAGGTTTTAGTCAAACAGCGCTAGCTGAGCGAGTACAATTAGATAAAGTAGTCGCAACCGTCAATGATGGTGTTGTCTTACAGAGCGAAGTAAATAAAGTTATCTCCAGAGTAAAACAACAAGCAAAAGCACAAAATACTCAGCTACCTTCAGATAAAACACTACGTATACAAGCGATAGACAGACTTGTTGACCAATCACTGTTATTACAACTAGCTGAAAGAATGGGATTAGAGATTTCAGACGCTCAATTAGACCAAACCCTAGCAAATATTGCATCTGAACAAGGTGCGACCATTGCTGAATTAAGAAAGTCCATCGAAGCGACAGGTGAAAGCTTCAAAGCCTATCGAGAAGAAATTAGACAAGAGATCACTATTAGTCAGGTTCGACGCGCAAACGTCGATCGCCGTATTTATATTAACCCTCAAGAAATAACTAATTTACAGACTATTCTTGAGCAACAAACAGGTCAATCTGAAGAATATGACATTGGTCATATTTTGGTAAAAGTACCAAGCAAAGCTTCTCCTGAAGAATTAGAAGATGCCAGAAACCGCGCCAATAAAGTTATTGAGTTCCTTAACGATGGTAAAGACTTCAAACGCATTGCAATTGCCTCTTCTAGTGGTGCTAAAGCGCTTGATGGTGGTCAACTAGGTTGGATGGGGATTAACGAAATGCCTTCACTGTTTGCTGAAGCGGTCAAAGGTAAAAAGAAAGATGATATTATTGGACCCCTGCGTTCAGGCGCCGGCTTCCATATCTTAAAAGTACAAGACATTCGCGGCAGACAGGTTGTTGAAACCACTGAAGTACGTTCACGTCATATTTTAATCAAGCCTTCTATCATTTTAAGTGAAGAAAAAGCGCGCTCGATGCTAGCTAGTTTTGTTAAAGATTTACGAGCAGGAAACGCTGACTTTGCAGAATTAGCAAAAGAACATTCAGAAGATCCTGGCTCTGCATTAAAAGGCGGCGAGTATGATTGGACGGATCCAACTACATATGTACCAGCGTTTAGAGATTCTCTGCTCTCTCTAGACAAAAATGAAATCAGCGAACCATTCAGATCAACATTTGGTTGGCACATAGTTCAGCTACTCGATAAACGTGTAGCTGATAAGACTGATTTTGCAAAGAAAAACCGTGCTCATGGCATCCTTTATAACAGAAAGTTTCAAGAAGAAAGTTTGCGTTGGATGAGTGAAATGAGAGAGCAAGCAAACATCGATGTTTTTCCTACTGAATAGGTAATATATGACCATTCGTATCGCTATAACACCGGGTGAGCCGGCTGGTATCGGCCCTGATTTAGTTATTAAGCTGGCACAAAAAGCTTGGCCTGTTCAACTCGTCGCAGTTGTTGATAAAACTATTTTAGAAAAGCGGGCACAAGAATTAGGAGAAAAAATTAACCTAATTCCTTTTAAAGACAATGAGCCCCCGACTTTAACCCCAGCCGGTAGCTTATTTTATCTTCAGATTGATAAAGGCGTTGAAGTTACACCTGGAGAGTTAAATGAAGCGAATGGTCATTACGTATTAGAGACGCTCAGAGTCGCATCTGAAAAGAACATGGACGGCACATTTGCTGCAGTAGTTACTGGCCCGGTTCATAAGGGTATCATCAATCAAGCCGGTATCTCTTTTAGCGGCCATACTGAGTTTTTTGCACAACAATCGAATACTCAAGATGTTGTTATGATGCTTGCCACTAAGGGATTAAGGGTTGCGCTTGTTACAACCCATATTCCATTGGCTTATGTATCAAGAGCAATCACACACGATCGCCTTACTAAAGTCATCAATATCCTTAATCATGACTTGCAAACGAAATTCGGTATTACTCAACCAAAAATCCTAGTCTGTGGCCTCAACCCTCATGCCGGTGAAGGGGGTCATTTAGGGCGAGAAGAGATTGAAACGATTGAACCAGCTCTTGAATTACTTAATAGTCAGGGCATGACACTTATTGGTCCTCTTCCAGCAGATACGCTTTTTCAAGCAAAGTACCTAGAAAATGCTGATGCGGTACTTGCGATGTATCACGATCAAGGTTTGCCTGTGCTAAAATACAAAGGCTTTGGCAATTCAGTGAATATTACGCTTGGTTTGCCTTTCGTTAGAACATCCGTTGATCATGGTACTGCTTTAGATTTAGCTGCCACAGGGCAGATTGAAGTCGGCAGTTTTGATTTAGCGATCCGCGAAGCTATTACGCTCGCCTCAAAAAAAGCAATGAATTAATGACAGATAACGTACATTTAGGTCACAGAGCTCGTAAGCGCTTTGGACAAAACTTCCTACACGATGAAATGATCATCGACAAAATCGTCACCGCGATTGATCCTAAACCTTCAGATAACTTGGTTGAGATTGGCCCTGGATTAGGTGCTATCACTGAACCTGTGACTGATTTAAGTGGTCAACTAACCGTTGTAGAGCTTGATAAAGACTTAGCAGAGAGATTAACGCAGCATCCTTTCTTAGGTCCTAAATTAACTGTTCACCAGGGCGATGCGATGAAATTCGATTTCGCGAGCCTTATCCGTGACGACGAGAAATTAAAAGTATTTGGTAACTTACCTTATAATGTGTCTACACCATTACTATTTCATTTGTTTGAGTTTGTAGACAATATTGAACATATGCACTTTATGCTTCAAAAAGAAGTCGTTAAGCGCATGGTTGCAGGTCCGGGCTCTAAAGCTTTCGGTCGCTTAAGTGTGATGACACAGTACTATTGCCATGCAATGCCAGTGATTGATGTGCCACCAGAATGCTTTAAACCTGCGCCTAAAGTTGACTCAGCAGTCGTGCGTTTAATTCCGAAAAAACCTGAACAGCGAACAGCCAAAAGCACTAAATTATTGAACACGGTATGCTTAGAAGCGTTCAATCAGCGCAGAAAAACGCTCCGTAATAGCCTTTCTAACCTGTTAACAGCGGATGAGCTCACAGCTCTGGGGATTGACCCTTCCTTACGTGCAGAAAGTTTATCTCTGACTCAATTTATTGATATCGCAAATTGGATTTATGACAACAAGCAGTAATTTAGGATCACCTATCAAGGTATCCGTAGAAACCATGTATGTTGAGCACCAATCTCAACCAGAAAATGATAAGTATGTTTTTGCCTACACAGTCACAATCAAAAATCATAGTTTGTGTAACGCAAAATTAGAAAGCCGCTACTGGCTTATTACTGATGCAAATGGTAAAGAAACTGAAGTTGAAGGTGAAGGCGTCGTTGGTGAACGTCCTACTATCTCACCCGGCGAGTCTTTTTCTTATACAAGCGGCGCAGTGCTAGACACACCGGTTGGCACGATGCAGGGACACTATGTAATGAGAAATGAGTTTGGTACTGAGTTTCAGGCACCTATTAATGTCTTCAGGCTTGCTCGACCAAACATTCTGCATTAATCATGGCAAATTACGCAGTCGGTGATTTACAAGGGTGTTTTACACCCTTAATTAGACTCCTAACTGAGGTCGGGTTTAATCCAAGTAAAGATCATCTGTACCTTGTAGGTGATCTTATTGCACGCGGACCTGACTCTCTGTCTTGCTTAGACTTTGTATATCAAAACCAAGATGCCCTAACCGTTACTCTTGGCAATCATGATTTACACTTTATTGCTTGCTATCTCCTTGGAAAACAGCCAAACCCAAAAGACAATTTAGCCTCTGTATTCTCAAGTAAACTTTGTGGACACTATGTTTCTTATTTAAGAACACAACCGCTCGCAGTGTATCTAGAAGATCAGTCGACCTTTCTTTCACATGCTGGTATTCATCCACATTGGGATATTGAGCAGGCATTAAGTTATGCTCATATCGCAGAGCAAAACTATCGAAGTGATGAAGCGAACATTTTCTTTGAAAACATGTATGGAAGCAAGGAGCCAGCATATATTCCAGATAAAGATCTCATAACAAACTTTAAAATCACCGTCAATGTTTTCACAAGAATGCGCTTATTAGAGCAATCTGGAAACTTAAATCTTTTTGAAAAAGGTAGTCCTCAGCAAAGCACTTTAATACCTTGGTTCAGACATGAACGCTTTGAAAATGAAAAAAATCGTTATGTCTTTGGTCATTGGGCAGCCCTAGAAGGGGTGACCAATGTTGAAAACATACTTGCTTTAGACACGGGTTGTGTCTGGGGTGGGAACATGACCCTGATGAACCTCGACACAGGTGAGCGATATTTGAGCAAATAATTTATTAATCATTCCTTTTTACTGAATTATTTTACTAGATCTGCTATAAAATACTTAACTTATCAGTTACCAGACCGATATATTTACTGTCTTACGCAACTTACGGAATCGATATGAATTTCACTGTTAGTCAACGTATTTGGGGTGGGTTTATTTTCATCACCTTGTTACTCCTTATGATAGGGGGTAATTCTCTCCTGAGAATTGCTAATATTGACAGCTCATCTCAGCAAGTGAATAACCTTTCCCTACCAGCATTAACCAATAGCTCTGAGCTACAGGTAGAATTCACACAGATGAGTAAACTCGCACAGAGCAGCTTTTTTGCAACACAGTCTTCAAAACTGGCGCAACTGAAGTCTCAATTTGAAAAACGACAAGAAAACTTCAAAAACGCACACCGCCAGTTAAAACAGATCGTACAGAACAACCCAGATTTATCTCAACGTGCGCAAAAAGTTGGAAATACATTTGATAAGTTTCTGCCAACTGTAAATCTCCTTCTAGATGATAAAGCCAGTACTCTGCAAATAAAAAAAGATATGGTAACGCAACTTGAAGAGATTGAATTAGCGGCAGAAGATGCCACTACGAGCGTGCTTGATATCCTTGATATTAGTGAACTGAAAACCACTAGCCAAAGAGCCTACCAGGCAGCATCTAGCCTTGAAAACCACTTTTCTAATCTGGTTACAAGCAGTAACGATCTAATTGCGGCCGATAACGCTAACACTGTTGAAATTATTGCAAACGAACAGAATTTTGCTATTCAAGAAATTGCTCGAAATATAGAACTTATCAGAGGCCCAATAAATTCACTAGAGCCATCTTATTTAGAAGATCTGGAAGGGTATTATGGTGATTTAAAGCAACAAATTGAAGGTCAAACTAGTCTAGCTAATAACAAACGTGCGCTTCTTCAAACCGAAGCTAAAACTCGACAGGCTGTAAATGATTCAGAATTAGCTACTGAAGCCGCATTAAAACAACTATCTGAACTGGTTTCGTTGGCAAATGAAGTTGCTTTAGAACTACAAACCGGCGTGCGTGATGATGTTAGCGCAGCTAACTTGTGGACTTGGGTTGGCATGCTTGCTGCAACGCTTATCGCAGTGGGTGTAGCTTATGTGACCGTACAACTTATCACTAAACCGCTTGCAGAGGTGAATAAGATACTAACCATAGTTGCAA
>CAYZOE010000011.1:0-46864 GCA_964479805.1 uncultured Pseudoalteromonas sp.
ATAGTCCTCAGGGAAAAGTCATCAGCAACACTAACCTAGCCAGCAGCATGCAAGTATCTGAGTTAACCTTTATTGAAGAGCAGTTGTTTGCTTTGCTGGGTCGAGATAACCACCAGGTTCGATTAAGTTCTGTAACAAACCTTAATAATGTCGTTGATATTGCACCTTCTAAATTTACTGATATGCAGGGTAAGTTCCGACCTGAAACAGTTGAAATCAGTGTACTCAGCAACCGAAGTCGTTCAACTCAGATTTGGCTGCAAGAAGGTGAGCAGCTTTTGCAACTGACACAAGCAGGAGCTGTTACAGATCATATTTGGTTAGATAAAAATCGAGTAGCTTATCTCATTGAAAATCATGTTTGGCTTTTAAACCTTGCTGATGAAAACTCTAAGCCAACAAAGCTTCCGCTGAATGTACAAGTAAAACAATTGCTGCAGGCAACAGACAATACCTTATACGTGCAATCTGAAACAGAATTAAAAACTTCATTAATTTCCATAGAGTTAAAAACAAATAGCCTTAGCACTCTATTTGAAGGGCCTTTTCATTGGGCACAGGTGTTAGCCAATAACACCCTAATATTGAATGACAGCAGCCAACTTAAAAAAATAGCCCATGGTCAGGGGGGCGAAATTACAGCTCTGCCAGCATTAACACTTCAAGGCCGCTATTACGTCAAAGGCAATGAGGTCTTTTTGCAAGATAAACAGCAAAATGTTTGGCGCTATAAACCTGCATTAGAGCAAGCCGAAATTATAGGGCGTTTTGATGAAAATAATTTGTTTATGAGTGACTTCTCAAAACAGTCATTAAAGATGCTGGGTGATAACTTTGTGAAAACCAATAACGAATTGGTCATGGTTGAATTCAAGTAAGTTAAAAATAGATGGGTCGCAGATGTCAGAAGAAATTGAGCAAAGTATAGGCTGTATTGCCTTAGTGGTTGAAAACTACGATGATGCCATTGAGTTTTATACAAATAAGCTTAGATTTACCTTAGTTGAAGATACAGACTTGGGAGGCGGAAAACGCTGGGTTCAAGTGTCGCCGCCAAACTCGAATGGCACGAATCTATTATTAGCGCAGGCGAGTTCTGATGAGCAGAAAAACGCAGTCGGAAATCAAACTGGAGGTCGAGTATTTTTGTTTCTTCGTACTAATGACTTTTGGCGCGATTATGAGTTTATGAGAAGTAAAGGCGTGGTGTTTCATGAAGCACCACGAGAAGAGGAATATGGCACAGTAGTGGTATTTCAAGACCTTTAAGGAAATAAATGGGATTTACTACAACTTAATAAAAAATAGAGGGAAAATAAAATGCTAAATGCAAGTTGTCATTGTGGGAATATTCAATTAACTATGCCGAAACCTGAGTCACTTACCAGTTGTAATTGCTCTATCTGCCATCGCTTAGCGGCCCTGTGGGGAAACTACCTTCCGCAAGACGTTTCGCTCAATATCGGCCAAGGTGGTACAGAAATTTACAGTCATGGTGATGAATACATACACTTTCATCGCTGTAGAAAATGTGGGTGCACAACCCATTACACCTTGACTGAAAAAGCCGGTAGAGAGAAAACTGCTGTGAATTTTCGTATGGTGGACCCCGCAGCTGCACAAGATATCAAGGTCAGGTGTTTTGACGGTGCGGACACTTGGACGTTTATAGATGAGTAAGTTTTGATAATGTCCTATTTTGCGAGGAGAAGAGGTTGAATTTAAAAGGCATTCATCATGCGGCAATTATTTGCTCTGATTATGAAAGGTCTAAAGCTTTTTACATACAAGTTTTAGGGTTAAAAGTCGTTGCAGAAAATTACCGAGCAGAGCGAGATTCTTTCAAGCTAGATCTGGCTTTGCCTGATGGCAGCCAAATTGAATTGTTTTCTTTTATGAATGCGCCAAAAAGAGTGAGCCGCCCCGAAGCTCAGGGGTTAAGGCACTTGGCTTTTTGTGTTGAATGTATCGACACTGAAGTAAAGACATTAGAAAGCCATGGGGTTGATGTCGAGGCTATTCGTGTGGATGAATACACTGGAAAGCGCTTTACTTTTTTCCAAGACCCAGATGGTTTACCTTTAGAGTTGTATGAAGTTGAGAGGAGCCAAGATGTCTGATGCGATTTGCCCAAAGTGCCACGAAAAAATCGAGCCTTTTGCAATGTCTCTTGCTTTCTTTCCGTTTTACTTTAAGTGCAATCATTGTAGTGTAAGGCTCAAGCTTAAATCTTTGAAGCTTTTTGCGTCAGTACTCATTACATATTTGTTGGTTGTGGTGTTGATGATTTGGCTTTTACCTGCCTTTAGAGGCTACGCAGTCTTAACGAGTGTGTTTGTCTGGCTTGTGCTTTACAATTTCATTGCGCATAAAATGCTGAGCAAAAATAACCTTTTGATTATTGAGTGAGTTATTCTCAGTACTTTTCTATATCTATAACAATAAAAAAGATGATGATCCAACAGTTAAACAATTCAGTTTCTAAAGTTAGCCAGCAAATTTATCAGGTTTTTCAAAGCTCTTACAAAATCGAGGCTGAGCTAGTTGGTGTTGAAGACTTTCCGCCTTTGTCACGCACAGTTGAACACATACAAGCATCAACGACTCAGTTTTATGGCTTTATTGTTGAAGGTAAGCTTGCGGGTGTAATTGAAATATCGTTGAATGAGGAATCAGCAGAGAATATTTCAAAAACAACATTAGAAATAGAGAGCTTAACGGTATCTCCATTGTTTTTTAAACAAGGGATAGCGGGTCTTTTAATTGAGTTTGTTCTTCAAACGAAAGCGTTTGAATATGCTATCGTCGAAACGGCTGCGGTTAACCAACCAGCAATTAAGCTTTACGAGAAACATGGTTTTAGAATTTTTAAAAAGTTCACACCCGAGCACGGTATTGAAAAGGTTGCACTAAAACAGAACGTTATAAATAATAGCGCTCAAAGGTAAAAGTATTTATAAATAAAAAAACTAAAGGGCAGATTATGTTATTAATTGCTGCAAGTATTCTTATTTTTTTGGGTGTAATCCATTCGGTATTAGGTGAGAAATTTATACTGTTCAGGCTATTTCGACGTGATAATTTGCCAGAAATTTATGGCAGTGATGTTTTTACCAAAGGGACTTTGAGGTTTGCTTGGCATATCACAACAATTGCTTGGTTTGGTTTTGCTTCGCTACTACTAATGCACAGTGAGGCCAGTAGCGAGGATATTCTTTATGTCGTGAGTTTAGTTTTTATGCTCAGTGCTATTTTATCGGCCTATTTTACGAAAGGTAAACATTTCTCATGGTGTCTTTTTTTAGCTGTTGCAATATTAAGCTATCTCAGTATTTGATTAACTAATTTAAAACTGGGATAGCTATGTCGAAGCGGCTACCTTCTCCAAGCTTGCTCTCAACACTAATTGAGCCTTGATGACTTTCAATAATTTTATGTGATACCGATAACCCTAAACCAGTGCCTTCCCCCACCTCTTTGGTTGTAAAGAAAGGGTCAAATAATTTATTGACCGTAGCTTGATCCATGCCGCAGCCGTTATCTGCAATGGTTATATGAATATACTTGTTGTGCAAACGGCTTTGTATGTCTATTTTGCCATTATCAGAAATCGCATCATTGGCATTCATCAGTAAATTGATTAGCACTTGGCTCAATTCTATCGGTAGGCATTTTACGAGGGGGAGTTCTGCCAAGTTGATATCAATGTCAATATTTGGATTAAGCTCGGAGGCAGCCATATTTACTGCAAGTTGTATAACGTCTCTATTGATATCGACATTGGCGATTGGTACTTTTTCCATTTGAGAGAAATGGCCTAAGTCTTTTGAGATTACGCGTATCCGTTTTAAACCACTCTCAACACTCTCAATTATCGAGTTAGTGTCATCAAAAATGAAATCAAGATCGTGCTTGGCCGATAATTGATTTGCTAGTTCAGAGTTATTTTCTTCTATATCGCGCCATGCCAGTTTAATATCATCCAAATATTCAGCTAGAGATTCCATATTACTCGAGACATAACCAAGTGGAGTGTTAATTTCATGGGCCACACCGGCTGCAAGCTGACCAATCGACGCCAGCTTTTCTGAATGTATCAGTTGCTGTTTAGTTTCTTCTAACTCACCCAGAGTATTTCTTAAATCTGAGTTTGCTTGTTCTAGTTGTTTTGTACGCTCAATTACTTTGGCTTCGAGGTTTTCATTGAATGCTGATAACTCTTTTGTCATTTCATCTAATTGAATGAGATGCTCGTAAGTTCTAAGTGATGCCGTAATAGAGGTAAAAAGTCGCTGTTTGGTGAGTTCAGTCTTAGATTTGTAATCGTTGATGTCATAATTCAACATTACTTCATGTTCTGGCATTTCGCCCGGCTGACCAGTTCTTAGGATTATACGCACCAAAGTGTTATTTAATACTTCGCGCACATGACCTGCTATTTTTAAGCCAGCATCATCGGTTTCCATAACAACGTCTAATAAAATCAGCGATAAATTGTCTATAGATTGAATGAACTCAAGGGCTTGTTCAGAGTTATAAGCATGATAAAGCGTAAGACTTTTGCACTGGTATTGGTATGTGTTTAATACTAGTTTGGATAGCTTATGAATTTCTTCGTCGTCATCGACTATTAATACTGGCCAAGTATCAAGCTGTAGGTGTGGGGCTGAAGGTGGTGAAGAAACGGGCTCGTTTTGAAATAAAAAATTATTTTGAGGCTCGTTGGACATAAAAACTCCCTAGGCCAAGTTCAAACTTTCTCTGTTTGAATATAGCAAACATTGTCACTTGAATGTACCGCGAATTTTTAACACTTGAGTTTGATCATTTAAATTTTTGAAAATTGGCATTATAAATTTGCAACTTTTCATGTTAATTGCCTAAATTTATTAAGTAAACATCAATTGTTTTAGAGTAAACGCTTGGAATTTACTTTGTTTTATAACATAGTGGTCCGTCCTCAACCGTAGGAACCATTTTTATGCTTAGCAATTTAACAATAAAACAAAAAATAACAGCAGGCTTTGGGGCAATCGGGATTTTGCTTTTACTGGCGTGCTCATTAGGATATATGGCGTTATCACAGATCAGTGATGCAAATAGAAAAGTAACAGACATAACTCTGCCAGGACAAAGAGCGGTTGATGAACTTCAACTTCAGCAGTTGAGGATAAGCAAACTTATTGCTCAAGCTTACAATTTAGAGTCTCCTAATGAAGTTTCTCAAATAAAGAAAAGTTTTGATAAAGCAGCATCGTTACAGCAGAGGTTAGTAGCTCAACTCAAGAACAAGTTGTCATACGACCAAACTCTAGACGGCTCTGTGTCAAAGGTTGAACAAACTGTTCAGGCTATGGAGCAAGCAGGAGAGAGTATGCTAATACTTAAAACTTCATCACTCATTGCTCAAAATGACATTTCTTCACTTATTGTCAAACTTCTTGATAAAAAAGAGCAAGCGAGCATAGCAATGCTCGATATAGAACTTATCGAAGGTGCAAATAGTCGACAGCTTGAAGAAATGATGGGGACGGGCGTTCGTATAGACGATATGCTGTTTACGTTAGAAAGTAATGCAAAACAGATCCCTACATTAAGCCTAGCTAATATTAGTGCACACAAAGAAGATATGTCTTTTATTTTAGACAATATCAATGACAATTTTGCTTTTCTAAAACGTCAAGCCCAAGGTGTTAATGCCGAGGAAGTATTTAGCAGTTTTGAAAGTGCGCAACGTGAGCTTGAGAGTTTACTTCGCTCACCTGGGAGTTTATACGCTCAGCTGAATAAACAGCGCCAGTCCCAAGTTGATGCGACATCGGCCTATCGCAAGACTGAGCAGCATTCTGTCAATGCTATTAACGCATTAAATGTAATACAAGATAAGACTAAAACATCGTTTGAATCATCACAAAAACTAACGCAACAATTGATATCCCAAGCACAAACCAGTGCAATTATCTTAGTTATCATCTTTGTGGGCTTAGCTGCATTTATTGCATGTTCGACTAGTAAAGCCATGCTCTCTCCATTGAAAGCTGTAAATAAAATGCTGAATTATTTGGCTGAGGGAGATTTTTCTCGCGATATGCAAAAACGTAATGATGACGAGTTTGGTACTTTGATTGATAACATTAATAAGGTAAAAGACAGCCTTAGAAGTTTGCTTAATGACATAAACACCAAAGTGCACGAACTTGACAACGTTTCTGAGAAGTCACTTACTGAAAGTCGGTTAGTTGCGGATAATGCAGCATCACAAATGGTAAGAATGGATGATGCGGCAAATTTAGCTCAAAATGTATCTGGCTCAGCTTCAAATGTGTCTCAAAATGCGCAGCAGAGTTTAGAAAGTTTACTTCAAGCTAATGAGCGAAAAGCAGAAGCATCAACTCTGGTGGTTGATAATCAGTCTCATATTGAATCACTGGATGAGAAAATGGCAGAAGCGGTTGAAATGATGACTCGATTGACCTCGCACAGTAACAATATAGGGTCGATCCTCGACACCATTGTGTCTATTGCTGAACAAACTAATTTGCTTGCTCTGAATGCTGCCATTGAAGCCGCAAGGGCTGGTGAGCAAGGTAGAGGTTTTGCGGTTGTTGCTGATGAAGTGAGAACATTAGCATCTCGGACTCAAGATTCCACAGAAGAAATCAATAAGATGATTTCTGCTTTGCAGCAAGACACTAAGCAAGCTGCAGATGCTATTCATGTAGGGCAAACAGATGCATCTGTATGTGTTGAACAAAGCCAAGCATTAGTTGCTGTTATGCAACAAATTGAAGATGCTTTAAATGAAGTGACGCATTTAAGTGAACAAGTAACAGAATCTGCAGAGCAACAAGAAGGTGATTGTCAACGAATTGGTCATGTCATGCTTGAGGCTAAAGGTACCGCTGACGATAACGCATTGTCGATGAAGCAAATGGCTAAAGGCAGCGAGTCATTAAGTGAATTTGCCCATAGACTAGCAGAGTCTGTTGAGCGGTTTAAACTCTAATTCATAGCGTGTTTTTCAATATTACAAAGCCGTTTTAAACGGCTTTGATTTTTTATAAACCTTTTACGTTCACAATAAGCAAAAGTTAAAGCAGGTAAAATATAATTATTTTACAACGCTTAAAAAAATTTGGTTTTTGCTACTACTTCGCATATTTTAGCCAACAGTTATTTGCCTCTAAATGAGGCGTCATATTCACTCGGTAAAATAGCAAGCAATGGATAAATAAAAAATAAACAAAGTATCAAAAGCATTCTTTTTAGGTTTGGCATTTGGTGTTGGTGTCGTAAGCCTTCTTTTAGCTATCTATTATTTTAGACAAGATTTTCTAGCTAACTCTATCGAGACAAAGAACTTATCTTATTTCATTACCTGTGTAGCTTATCTTAATTTAGGGTTACGGTTTAAAAATTCAAAAGAGCATGTATTGAGCTGTTAAATTGGGACAAAATTCAGTTTGCTATTTTCATTCTGCGTTAAATTACAGTCCACGAAACTTTACCTTTTAATATAGGTCATATGCCATCCTTGGAATCAAGCAATGTCTATAGTCGAAATATCAGAAAAGTCATGGCAAGGAATCCTTCAGGTAAAAATGGAGGCATATACAGGAGTACCTTCAGAGGAAGTCGATGTACTTAAAAGCAAATAGAAAGCATCGCCTGAAACGTGCTTTGTGTTTCAATCTAGCAGAAGTGAGGTATTAAAGTATTTGCTTACTCATCCATGGAATTCTGATGAGCCACCTAAACTATTTGAGAAGCTTCCTCGCAAGTCTACTGGTGATACGTGATCCTGCCCCATTTTAGAGGACACCTCCTCATTACATTGAGGAGGATAAAATGCCTAAAAATTTTTCAAACCAAGGAAATTGTCGTTTTACATAAATAGTTTCTCAATTAATACAATTAAACTCAGTCTACTGGCTATGCCTGTAAAGACCCTTAATAACCATGTTAGTAACCTTGAGCTTGTCCATCTTTTCGCATTTCACTTGCACCATGATAAACGCCAGTTTTAGGATCTTTTAAAATTGCTTGATAGCCACCAAAAGGGCCACTGGTAATATGAATTTTATGGCCGCGTTTTTGTAATTCTCTCACCACATCTGCTCTGACGCCACTTTCGAGTTCTAATGTACCACCGTCATTCATTCTCCCTTCCCACGTTGGTGAGGTTGAACCTTTATGATGGAAACGAGCTGCATCACCCGCTTGTTGAACATTCATCCCAAAATCTACTATATTGGTGACCATTTGCACATGACCTTGAGGTTGCATGGCCCCCCCCATCAAACCAAAACTCATGTATGGTTTGTTATTTTTAGTAATAAATGCAGGAATAATAGTATGAAAAGGGCGCTTACCGGGAGCATACACGTTAGGGTGTTCCTCTGATAACGAATATTGAGCCCCGCGGTTTTGAAAAACAAAGCCAAGTCCATCTGGTACTAGCCCAGTACCCATGCCTCTATAATTGCTTTGAATAAGACTTACCATCATGCCGTTTTTATCTGCGACAGTTAAGTATATGGTATCCCCCTCAATTAAATTGGGATCACCATGTTCAACTTTGTTGGCAGCACGGTTTAAATCGATAAGTGCCGCTCTTTTTTTACCGTATTTCTTAGAAAGCAAATAGTCTAGGTCTATTTTTTGATAAGTGGGATCAGCATAAAACCTTGCTCGGTCTTCAAAGGCAAGTTTTTTGGTTTCTGTCATTACATGTAAATAATCAGCGCTGTTATGACCCATAGACGCTAGATCAAAGTTTTCTAATACAGTTAGCATTTGAAGAGCGGCAATACCTTGGCCATTCGGCGGAAGTTCCCACACGTCATAACCACGATAGTTAACTGACACAGGCTCTATCCAAGTACTGGTGTGGCTGGCAAAATCTTCATATCTAAGAGGCCCCCCAATACGTTTAAAATAAGCATCAATGACTTTTGCAACCGCGCCCTTATAAAAGACATCTCTTCCGCCTTTCGCTATTTTTTCTAACGTATTTGCTAAATCTGGGTTTGTAAATAGTTCACCTTCCTTTGGTGCTTTACCATCAATGAGAAATGTTGATTGATAATTGGCTATTTCCTCAATTTCACCTGTTTGATACAAATTTTCATAACGTTTTTTGTATATCTCCATGTAATAGGCGATGACTTCAGTCACTGGGAATCCTTGCTTGGCATAGTTAATGGCTGGTGCTAAGTTTTGCGCCATTGTTAATTTGCCAAACTTGTTATGTAATTCAAACCAAGCATCGATTGTTCCTGGTACAGTTACTGGTGGGCTTCCCCAATTAGGTATGTGGGGAGCATTGTTGATTTTTGTTTTTAATTGGGCGAGAGTTTGACCTTTCGCCGAACGACCTGAACCATTTAATCCGTGAAGCTTTTTACTCTTTGGATCCCAAACGATCGCAAATAAGTCTCCGCCAATGCCATTACCTGTTGGCTCCATTAATCCAATCGCAGCATTTGCAGCTATGGCAGCGTCCACCGCCGTGCCGCCTGATTGTAAAATATCAATGGCTACCTGTGTTGCCAGTGGATGAGAAGTTGCTGCCATACCATTAACAGCAAGTACAGGTGAACGTGTCGCCCATGGTGCGCCTATTACGCGATCACCTCGACCATCTTCTCGTAAAAACACCTTTTTACCTGTTTGGTCGTCTATTATGGTGCTCGACGATTGGCCATGAGCAAGTATTGAAATAGAAGAGAGTAGCAGTGTGCTGATGAGTAAAACGAGTGAATTAAACTTCATATGAGGTTCCATGTTTTTATTAATTATTATCGAGTAAGTAGATGCTCAGAAGCATAAAGCCTAATTAATTACTATACATTAACAGTCTTAGATCAATCTGTCTGATATCACATTAAAATGTTTGAAACTGTTGAAAATCTGTTTAGCTAGAAAAATAAAAGCGACTACCCTTAATATTAAGGCATATTTTTAACCATGTATGGCTTACCTCAACAAGGAGTTGTTAAGCAAAATTGATCATGAGATGCGGTATGCGTAATTGGTGTGTTTATGTCTCTTATTCTGACCCTGACAATCAAGTGAATCGAGGTTCAAATGAAAAAAGCTATCTTATCTTTACTTTTCATTCCGTCTCTATCTTATGCGGTAGGTAATCTTAGTCCTGTCAATATAGAAGGTATTTATGTCAGAGAAGGCAGGACAGACATCTATCTCAAAGAAGATTCAAATAACCCTCTTAACTGTACTCATGCTAATTTATTGACCATCCTTAATGGTGAATACTTGAATTCTGATGCTATTCTTTCAGCAGCAATCGCAGCGCATATGACAGGAAAGAAAATCTCAGGGTATGTGGGGGCATGTGAAAGTGGGATGGGAAAACTCTCTGCTATTTATATTGAAGAAAACTAGCCTAAACAAAATCAACTTATCCTTGTGTTAAGAAGCATCACGCTCTAAGTATATTGAATAATGTACAATTGGATTGTGCATGTTTTGGCTTGTTTTCCAAGCCTAGGCACACTGCCTAGGCTATCAAAATTCAATGTTTCAATGTTTTCTTTTCATGTGTTTTAACCGAAAATTCTAAATAGTTAGACTAATTTCATCAAAAAATAATCGTTTTTCATGTCAACACGTGTAAAAGGCACGATTTTGAAGATTTCATTAGGTATCTTAACGTTGTGCTTTTATTTTTGGTCGTTGGTACTTTTTTACTTTTAAATAGGGATAAACATGCACAGTATAGAGGTTTTTTTAGTCGATGCTTTTACGGCTAATTCTCGTGGTGGTAATACTGCGGGGGTAGTGTGGGATGCGGATCCCTTATCAGATGATGACAAGCTAGCCATTGCAAAAAAAGTAGGGTATTCCGAAACCGCTTTTATTTGTAATGACGATGTCGCTGATTTTAATGTTTCCTTTTATACGGTAACAGAAGAAGTTGATTTTTGTGGGCATGCCACGGTTGCTGCATTTTCAACTTTGATGCAAAAAGGAGTGATTCGTCCTGATAGATATCAGCAGCGTACAAAAGCGGGTATTCTGGATGTTGAAGTCAAAGAGGATGGTCAAATCATCATGGCGCAACAATGTCCGCGCTTTTTGCGTACATTTGATTATGATGAAATAGCACCGCTTATCGGTATACCAGCCTCGGTATTATCTTTAACACAGTTGCCAGTTGAGTCTATTTCAACTGGGTTACCAGATATAATAGTTGCATTACCAAACGGTTACTTGGATAAGATTTCTATTGACGAGCAGAAATTGAGTGCATTTTGCTTAAAACACAACTGTATTGGATTACATGCATTTGAGCTCAATGATAATAAGCAGGTGAATTTTACGGCGAGTTGCAGAAACTTTGCACCCGCTGTGGGCATAACTGAAGAGGCTGCCACTGGAAGTGCGTCTGGCGCGTTGGCGAGTTATCTCGTGAAACACAGTGATATTGAGGATAAATCTTATGATTTTATTTTTGAGCAGGGCAGAGCAATGGGATGCCGCTCAGAAATAGCAGTTAACATTGAGCGTAAAAATGACAAAATCAGTCGCGTGTTGGTATGTGGTTTTGCCAACATCAAAGGCACTATACTCATTGGTGATGAGTAAAAGTATGAGTGGCGCAAATTATTGATGCGACACTCATTTTTCTGGCATTACAGCAGAGATTGAAAGTGAGGTAACATACTTTGCGAGATACGCTCATTCAGCTTGTTGATATGATTTCCGTTAAAAGTGATCACTTCAACTTTTGAATTTTGTGCTTTACTGACTTCTTTTAGTTTTAAAGTTCCTTCAGTTATCCATTTGTATTCATCTTTATCTCCGACTTCAACTCTTACAGAATACAACTTTGATAATACTGATGGATTACTGTATTGATTAATTAAATTGCCAAAGCCAAATCGCCAATGAGGCTCTTGCGTTTGTTGTGTACTAAAATGTGGTCCAAAAACCGTTTTTCCTTGTGCCGCAAAAGCACCGCCATACGCCATAACAAAGGCTGCATTGCTGTTGTCTTCTCCATTTTGCCACAGTGCCATCCCTTGGAAATCTTTAAACTCAGTTTCCATTAATTGTGCCGGATTATCAGATTTAGATAAGTCTGAACGAAGTTTTTTATATCTGGCAACTGCTTTCTTATTACTGAGGTAAGATGAATTCAGTCCATTATCATCCATTATTCCTGGGCTTAAAGCATATACATGACCAAATTTAGACGGGTTGTCAGCAGCAAACCTTAAGGCACCCGTACCGCCCATTGAAAAGCCTGCTATGGCAGTATGTTTACTCGCTGATTTGATTCTAAAGTTTTCCTTGACCCATGGCAGTGTTTCTTTCAGGACAAAGTCAGCAAACCGACCATGTACTTTAGAGTTCACATAAAAGCTGCCTCTCAAAGGCGTATCGCCATCAATCATTACAACAATGAAGTCGAGTGATTGATTCTTTTTTTCAAACTCATCGAACATCTTACTGAATGACTTGGCATATTGAGGGCCCCAACTGTATGCGCCTAAGAAATATAAAACAGGATATTGCTGGTTATTTTTGTCATAGTCGTCTGGTAAGTAGACGTTGATTGTCCTCATTGCATCAGTACCGATAAAGTTGTCAGCAATGGCGGGTGAATGTACTTGAAATTGTTTTAAATCTGCTTTTGCTTCTAAGCATAAAGATATCATCAAAAATACAAATATCATCTTAATTATGTTGCTCAAGTCGCTGTCCTTAATTTTTCTTATAAACAGCTTTATTTGTACACGGACAACTGATACAAAACAAATATAAAAACAACATTTATTTATATGAAATGAATATAGATTGGCTCGATATAAAAAAATGTCGCTACATAGTGGTGCTCGCAGAAGAACTCAGTTTCAGTCGGGCCGCCAAGCGTTTAAATATGGCGCAGCCACCTCTAAGCCAGCAAGTAAAAAACATTGAGTCTCGGCTAGATTTAAAAATTTTTGAGCGCTCAACGCGCTCTGTGAGTTTGACGTTTGAAGGTGAAAAAATCATAACAATTGCCAAAGAGTTACTTAAAAGCCATCAAGCTATCGGCGAGACACTCAGAAGTATTGAGAATAGGCAACTTCTTTTAGGAGCAATACCGCTATCATTTGATGCATTTTTAAGTGAAAAAATCGCTTTTCTCAATCAAGAGAACTCAAACTTAGTGATCAATTTAAAAGAGGGAAGTTCACAGGAGTTAATTCAAGCTTGTGATAATAATCTCATTGATGCAGCCATTGTTAGGCTTTACCAGCATGATTTGTCTGAACACAAAATTTACCAGTTAAAGCAGGAGAATTATGTGGTTGTCTACCCCAAGAGCTGGAATATTTCGCAAACTAAACAAACAGTGTGTTTGTCGGCATTTCATGGCAAGCCCTATATAAGTTACCCAAGAACCATTCAGCCGGACTTATTTGATAACATAGCGAATGAATTCAATAAAATAAATTGTCAGCCAAGTTATGTTCAGCAAGTAAAGTCTAAAGCGGTGACCATGTCTTTGGTAGCCAATCATGTTGGTTTTGCAATAGTGCCTTTCAGTATTGTGAAGCGATTTAAGGAAGTCGTAAATTTTGCTCATACTAAACAGACTCTACCCAGTGTAGATTACTTTTTATATTGTAATCACCTTCAATCAAATAAAAACTTAAAACAGCTATTAGCTATCCTAAAAAAGTAGGCGCATACAACTTAACTGACTCAAGACAAAATTTTGGATAAACCTAATCACTAAATCAGTCAGTTTATCTGTTACGCCCTGATGATTTGGCTGAAATTCACTTTGAAAAAATGACGTTAAATTTCAGCCGAATGTAAAACATAGATTTTTTAGCGATATGGTTCTACTCAGCACTATTCTTGATGGTTATCGAATGCTGCGCTTTTAAGTTTTCTATGATTTTGGCACTGGACCAATATATGTCTATATTTCTCTTTTCACTGTCGATGGTACGGTTGAAGAGAAGGTATTTTCCATCGGGTGTGACACTGGCATAAAAATCGCTCTTTTGCGAATTTACTTCTGGCCCCATATTAATGGCTTTACCCCAAGTACCATCAGCTTGTTTGAAGCTAATGTAAAGATCTGACTTTCCAAACCCTCCTTCTCTTTCACTATCCCAAATAATATAACTTTCATCTGGGGCGATTAGCGGGTGAGCTGTCCACTTTCCGCTATTAATTTGCTTTCCAAGTGCTACAGGAGGTTGGCGTTGGCCGTTGACGAGTTTTGAGATACGAATAAGATCATTGCTTTTAAAGTCATCAAATACATAAGTGCCTTGCTCAGAGGCTGATAATCGCATTATACCAAATTCTTCTTTGTCGATTAATGGTCCCAAGCTTTTGAGTTCAGACCAGCCTTCAGTTGTACGCTCTCTGTATTTTTCTGCCATATACATGGTGTTACCATCTTCAGAGAATACAATTTCGCCGCTGCGAGGGAACTGGGTAAACTTGTGCCATTTATTATTCTCCAGCTTGTAGCCAATCACCGTCGGGCTGAACTTTTTGTCTTTGTTGCCTTGCGCAAGGTCAATGGTGTAGTAAAACTCTTTCATACCGGGTGCGAACACGCCTTCAAGTTCCCAACCCTCAGTTGAAATAATACCCGGTGCAAAGGGTTCAGCAGTTAACCCCGGCGTTTGTTGGCCCATATATGCGCCTTTAAATGTGGCGTACTCTGTCTGCTCAGCATGTGGCTGAGAAAGAGGCAATATAGATAAAGTTAAAACAATCAATTTCTTTAACATGGTGTTTCTTCCTGTAACTAGACTCAATGTAAGTCAATGTTATTTGTGTTGACGAATTGATATTCCACTTTGTAAAAACAAAAAACATGAAAGGGCTATGAAATCAGTCTGACGTCTTGCTGATGTTTTTTATTAGCAATTATTTCAATATTTTAAAGGTTTTTAGGCAGGGTTGATTTGATTGTTCTCCAAGTTGTAAAAGTGCTGTTTATAAAAATAGGTTCGGTCGAAACCAAATTAACTAGAAGTAATAGAAAGACAATTTGAGAGGGAAACTGTCTTTCGCTAAGTTAGTATTTGAATTTAGAGTTAGCTTCTAGTATTCGGTTACTGTTAAATCTAACATTACATATACAGAAAGTAATATGGCTTAAATTAGCAACATGCTACTTTGGAAGTATTCGTTGCAGCAGTTTGTTTCTTTGTTTTACACTTGGACTTTACTTCAAGAACATCAGCCTGACTCACCTGTTCGTTAACGGCAGTATTGATACTTTCTTTTCGTTCACTGTATCGGTCAACCAACCAATCAAGGTTATCTCGAGTCAGCAATGTGAATTTCATCAGCTCTTCCATCACATCGACAATACGTGCATGGTAGGCGGACTCTTTCATGGTACCGTCTTCGTTAAATTCTTGCCAAGCTTTAGCCACTGAAGACTGATTCGGTATGGTTAACATACGCATCCAACGCCCGAGTAAACGCATATTATTTACTGCATTAAAGCTTTGTGAGCCACCTGATACTTGCATAATGGCCAGTGTTTTTCCTTGTGTCGGTCTTACTGCACCTTCTGAGAGTGGGATCCAATCAATTTGGTTTTTAAGTACAGCCGACATGTTGCCGTGAATTTCGGGAGAAGACCAAACGTGTGCTTCTGACCATTTTACTAAAGCCCGTAACTCTTGTACTTTTTCGTCTTCAACAGATACGCCGTTATCAAAAAGAGGCAGCCTTTTTGGGTTGAACAACTTAACTTCAGCGCCTAAATGCTCAAGTATTCTTGCCGCTTCCTCTGCTGCATAACGGCTCATTGACTGGGCTCTGAGTGAGCCGTATAGCACCAATACACGGGGTTTATGATTGCTGATTGAGAATTGCTTAGGGGTTACGTCAAAAGCTTGGTTGTCTAAAAAACGCATTACATCTCCAATAGTGGTGTTTTGTATTCACTTATTAAGACGAAGCACGGTTCAAAAAGACGAAACTATTTTAAAAGTTTTTATTTAATTCTTTTTTCGGTTTGTTGTGGCTTTTTGTGATAGTCAATTAGATTGCCTTTTTTATCTAATTCAAAGTCACAACAGCGATCAAATAACACTTTTAAATCAGCTCGACTCTTTTGCATTCTAGACTTAAAAGTGGAGTAACTTACTCCAAGCTGTTCAGCTTGTTGTTTTTGCGAGCAGCCTTCTAAGTCAATCTTTCTTATTAAGTCAGCTTCATCTTCAGGCATGGCTTGCAGAAATGGCTCGATGCACCTAATTAAATCAGCACGAATGTTTGCGTCTTGTTTTTCAATTACCTCGAACAACTCGGTATGCTGGTAATTATTGTGTTTGCGATAGAAATCAATAATGGCGTGATTGGCAATTTGGAAAAGCCAAGGTTTGATACTGGCCTGGTCTTTTAGCTGGTGGATCTGCAAATGTGTTTTTAACAAGATGTCTTGTAATAACTCTTCTGCGTCTGCTGGGTTAGACACTTTCGACAGTAAAAAAGCGTGTAGGCTGTTTTTGTATTCAGCCCAAATTTGTTCGATAGACATAATTTCAAATAGTGGTTTATAGCTTTTTTATCTTAAACCACTATCTGAATGACTAAAAGCTTACTGAAGCGGCGTAACGTCGAAAGTAACTGCTGCGACACTCGATTCAGCTTTTAAAAGTGTACGTATATTACTGTGGTCGTCATTTTCAGGATGTTGAACAACGTCGATGCGATAATAATCACCAAAGCAATGCAGTGTTTGTTCTTTGCTTAAATTATTGAGTTGTGCAAAAGCTAAGATTTTACAAGAGCCTTGGTTTTGCTCAGCACTGCTTTGCAAGCCGTTATTGTTAAAAGCTGACGCTGTATAAGTGTAACTATCAGCAATTATTTGCTGACACTGTTCAAAAGTAATGGTTTCTGGTTGGGCGTTAAGCTGAGCTAAGAAGTCGTTTAATGTCATAAGTTTGTTCCTTTTTTGCTGAGTTTAACGTGCAGAGCTTAGCAGCTCAATTGAATAAAACTAAGCTGCTTAATTTGCCTAAACAAACTGAGTCTAAAGTTTGTTCAATTCACCTTTGAAATAGGTGAGGGCATCTTCATTGTTAAGCTTGGTTGCAAGCTTAACCCCTTGTTGTAATGTGAGGAGGCTCTTTTCAGTTTCTCCTAATTGTTCATAAACCTTTGCGAGCCTGCTCAAATAGAAGGTATTTTCTGGGTGCGAATTGACTAAATATTGCATAGTTGAAACTGCTTTTTCACCTTGTTTGTGCGCTACATAGTAAAAACTTAAATCGATTAAGCTTGGGTTTGGACTGAGCGTTTGCTGGTATTTTTCAGAGAGTTTTTTAAAGTAAGCAATGACACTTTGTCGGCCTGCATTTGCAAATTGCGCTATTTCTGGGGTTTTATCAGCAAATAGGTGTTCCATGGCATCGGTAATACTTAGACTTGCAACCGATAAAAAATTATATTGGCTGTAATTTGCAAATCGAGCGTGAAACGCTTGCTGACTAACATTCGCTTTGATGTTTTCAAACAGTGGTGCGTTATTAACGAAGGAGCCAAGAGAAAGATAAAAGAACCTATCTTGGTATTGTTCTGAATACTTTAGCTTTGAAAGCCTGTCAACAAGTCCTGACTTGTCTAACTCTAATGCTGGTGAGCTAGCTATAAAACCATTAAATAAAGTCGGCGATTGTTCAAACGCGTACAGCACAAAATTACCATTACTTGAATAGCCTTCCAGTACCTTATACTCGTACGTTAAATAGGTTTTATCGATAAATGGGATGAGTTCGTTTTTAAGCACATTTAAAGTTAAGGGGCTAGCAATGCCGGAAGCCGATACAAATTTAGGATGCAGTGTTGACTCAACATCAAGTTGAGGTAATTGCACAATGATCATAGCGGGCATTGGGCCCATTTCAACATGACTTAGCCAATCGGTTTGATAGGCAAGCATATCAAGTCGACTGCCTCCTGATGTGGTATAAAGTACAGGGTATTTTTGTTTTTTGTTATATCCCCAAGGCAATATAACATCGAATGTAATCGTTTGTTTGGCGGCCTTAGATTGAAGTTGATGCTTTATTGTTTTAACACCCTTACCATGTTGTTCTTGTCCGTGTGCGAGCGAGTTTAATAGGCAGGCAAGTAAAAGTATGAATAACGTGAAGTGTTTAATTATGTTCATGGTGACTCCTTGAATAGTTGCCACCATGATGAGAGCAAATACAGTTAATTAATTGATTTTCTATTGATATAAAACTGATATTTTGCTGATGAAAAGTTTATAGCAGTTTTTTAAAGCGCTGGAACAATAGAGATGATTAATAACCCCGCCATGGCCCAGTTAAATTTTTGCATATGACTCGGCTGCCTCAATATTGCCTGCATTTTTTGCCCTAAAACAATCCAACTCACTACACAAGGGAAGCCAACGATTGCGAAAATAACAGAGATTACAGTGACTGTGAGTAAGTTTTGCTCTGGCGCATAAACGCTCACCGCAGTGAGTGCCATAGTCCATGCTTTAGGGTTGACCCATTGAAAGAGTGCGGCTTGCATAAATGAAAAAGGCTTGCTTTTTTCGGCAATACCTTTGCTCTCACTGGGGGTTGCCGTCGCAATTTTATAGGCAAGGTAAAGCAAATAGATAATAGAAAGGACTTTTAAAATGTCATAAGTCACTGGAAAAGCATTGAATAGTTGCATTACGCCTAACCCAACTAACTCAATCATAATTGCAAAGCCAACCACGACACCCATCAGGTGTGGCACAGTCATTTTTAAACCAAAGTTTGCGCCAGAGCTCATAAGCATTAAATTGTTTGGGCCAGGTGTAATAGATGAAACAAACGCGAACGCCGCAAACGCGAGAATGATTTCTTGTGTCATAGGATTATTCCTTTAATTGTGATAAAACAAGTTTAACGTGTTTAATGCTCAATTATCACGCGAATTTCACTTTTATAAACCTGGATTTTGCAATTAATGACGAAAATTGATGGTTATAACAAACAAATATTGTGCATTCTAGAAAGGGATGGACGAATAGCCAACACAGAGCTTGCTGAGCAAATTGGCTTGTCACCTTCAGCCTGCTTAAGAAGAGTGCAAGAGTTGGAAAAGTTAGGCCTGATTAAAGGCTACAAGGCAGTCGTTGATCCCGAAAAAATGGGCGTTGGTTTTATCGCTTATGTGGCTGTTGGGTTGACTGAGCACTCAACACCTTCTCAACTCGCGTTTGAGCAAGCTCTTCAGGATGTTGATGAAATAAAAGAATGCCACAATGTGACAGGCCCATATGAATATCTTTTGCGAATAGAAACTAAAGATTTACATACATTTAAAGCACTTCACGCTGATGTGCTGGGATCAATTTCTCAGGTGAGAACCATCACCACCCATGTTGTGATGGATTCTCCAAAAGACACAAGACAGTAGCGCTATTGTTTTAGAGCTTTTCGCCAATTTGATAAACCCGACATAAAGTCGGTGCTACCGTGCTGATTTCAGAGAGTGAGTCGTTATTGATAACGCCAACTGGCCAACTCTATTAACCCGACATAAAGTCGGTGCTACCCTGGTGATTTCAGAGAGTGAGTCGTTATTGTTAATGCCAACTCGGCTTTTTAACCTCTATGCCCATCAACTCTTTTCTTCATTAAAATGGGTGTATAAAACCACAAGAAGATGGCAAAGCCGACAACCCACAGGTAAGCACTGATA
The DNA here is from genome assembly GCA_964479805.1 of uncultured Pseudoalteromonas sp. GTDB lineage: Bacteria > Pseudomonadota > Gammaproteobacteria > Enterobacterales > Alteromonadaceae > Pseudoalteromonas. Next base: position 19,717 of record CAYZOE010000011.1, read on the forward strand.
TTCCACGCCAGATAAGGAGAATAGACTATAGGCATGAATGATCGAACTAGTGCGCTTAAAGCTATGAAAGCAAATGCCCAAGCAACCATGTTTGCCGGTTTTAATGCTCTACCAGTATGACCAAGTGAGACTCTTGCCATCATTGCCAAGATCATTAATCCAATGCCACCAATGGTAATTAAATGCAGTGCATCGGCCGGATTAATTTGGCCTGTCAGGTAGCTAAACGCGAGAAATAAAATGCCAACTGCACTTAAAAAGTAGCCTAAATGCAGTGACCAAAGCAGCGATACTTTAAATACTCCTTTATCAAACCACAAAATGGTGCGAGTTAAATGCAAAGTGGCAGCAGGAAGTAAAACCAAACCAACATTGATATCTAGAGAAAAGAGTTTGATGCTAGCAAACCCTGTCATCGCCAATAGGCTAAATAACAGCAACAATTTATCAAGCTTAGGTGTTTTTACTTGTTCATCTCGGTTTAAACCACGGGTTGTAAAAAATGGAATGACACGTCCACCAATAATGCCAATTAATAACATAAAGCCAAGTACGGCCAATTGTGTGAATAAGCGGGCGAGCGAATATTCGCCTAACCAAGTACTCATTAAGAATGCGCCATTAAAGATAGTGAGTAAGGCCAGCACAACAATCATGATGTAATTTTGTTTTGAAGCCGATGACACTAGCATATGACTCAAATAAGCAATAGAAAAAAACCAAAAAAATATTTGCCCAAGTAGCAAAAGTAATTGGTTGTCTGCATAAAAAAAGAAAATAACTCGGCAAGAAACCCAAATTGTGGCAAGGGTGATTAAGCCTTTACCAGAAAGCCCTGGCACACCAGTCCAAGTTTGTGCTGCTGTGAGTAAAAAACCAATAGCCACCGCTGAAACAAAGCCAAAGATCATTTCGTGTGCGTGCCAAAGTGTCGCAGGAATTTGTGCTTGCCAAGAAAGTGTGCCATTTAAAATAAATTGCCATAATAAAACAGCTAACACAGACCAAAGCCCCGCTAATAAAAAGAATGGTCGAAAGCCAAGCATGAATAATGGCCATTGATGTGGCTTGAAAAGTTTAAACTCACTAGGCATCGGCTCAGTTAGATTGATAGGTCTCATTACTACTCCACAGCATTTAATTTATCTTTTTAGGGCTTGTGAGAGTAATGGCATTTACTGTGCCAAATATTATTCTCATTAAAATCATATCATTAGCAGTTTTGTAAAATAATAATTTGAATTAAAGAGTCATTTTGACTTAATGTAAATGTGTCTTTTGGTATTTAAAGAGTCAAAAAAACATGGAGCAACGTTCGCTATCTTCATTGCTTATGCTTAATAGGGCGCTGGCTCGGGCATTACCTAACTCTACACAATTCGATGTAGAGCATTGTTTTGACGCTGTTATTCAGGCTGTTAAAGAGTGTTTTATTAGCGATGCCATTGCCTTGTTAATCTATCAAAACAATAAACTGGTACCTGTTGCCATATCAGGATTAATGCCAGATGTGTTGGGTAGACACTTTGTGATAGACAAGCACCCGCGTTTACAGGCAATTAGTCAGTCAGATAAGGTTGTAAGATTCAGTGCCAATAGCGAATTACCAGACCCTTATGACGGATTACTGATTACACAAGAAGGTGATATTCCCGTTCATGCTTGTATGGGATTTCCAGTTAAGCATCAAGATCAATTGCTTGGAGTGATCACAGTAGACAGTTTAAATGCAGGCACTTTTGAAGGCTATGCGCCATCTTTTTTGCAAATGGTTAATGAGGCTTTAACCCGACATGTTAGTGCCATACTACTAACTCAAGATTTACTCACTAAAGCGCAGCAGGGCAGTCACTTAATCACCGAACTGAGTAAGGGCCAATACGAAATGGTCGGGCAAAGTCTGGCTATGAAGCAATTACAAAGAGATATTCAACTCGTCGCAGGTTCAGACTTTACAACACTTATCACGGGTGAAACAGGCACAGGTAAAGAGCTAGTTGCTCACTCTCTGCATAATCAATCTCTGCGTGCGAGCAAAGTGTTCGTTCAAGTAAATTGCGCTTCATTACCTGAAACACTAGCCGAAAGTGAGTTATTTGGTTATCGCAAAGGCGCTTTTACTGGGGCGAACTCACATCGTGATGGTAAGTTTCTGCTTGCAGACGGCGGCACGATTTTTTTAGATGAAATCGGTGAGTTGCCGTTAAACACCCAAAGTAAATTACTTAGAGTATTACAAAGCGGCGAAATTCAACCTGTTGGTGCAGATAAAACCCAATCTGTTGATGTTCGAGTTATCGCAGCGACCAACCGAAACCTATTAGAGGAGGTTGAGGCAGGGCGTTTTCGTGCCGATCTATATCATCGACTCAGTGTATTCCCGATTAAAGTGCCTTCTTTAAACGAGCGACTTGATGATATTCCATTACTAACAGGCTTCTTTGCTGAAAAAGTCAGTAAACAACTAGGTATCGGGCAATTAAAGTTGTCATCGAGCTTGTATCAATTACTGCAATCTTATTCTTGGCCGGGCAATATTCGAGAGCTTGAGCATGTGATAAGCCGTGCAGCTTTAAAAGCAAAGCAAAAGCAATGGCCAAATAGTATTATTAGTGTAGATGAGGGGGATTGTGAATTGTTTACAGATAATCAAACTCATGACAAGGTTGCTCAGTCTGGTTTTGAACAAGTACACACTTCGAGTCTCGCTCAAAATAATTCAGATTTTAACCAATTTGACTCATTAAAGTCAGCTACGGAGCAATTTCAAAAAAATTTAATAGAGCAGACTTTATTAGAGCATGATCTTAATTGGGCTGCAGCGGCCAGAACATTAAAGCTTGATAGAGCAAACCTAGTACGTTTGGCTAAACGCTTAGGTATTTCAGTTAAAAAGTCAATCTAAGCTTATAAATCAATGGTTTGCTGTAATAATTGCCATGTTTTTAATTTACTAAATAGGAGTGGTAAAAAAGTATGGTGTTAAGAGTGTTTTTGCTAATCTAAATCACTCTCAATAATGTTATAAGTTGTTTATTTTAAAAGGATATATTAAATCTTTGCTTATCTTTAATTGGTCTTGCAGTGACTAAATTTTAGTCTAGTGTTATAGGGCGTCTCGTAACTTTTATTAGGGGGCCCTATGAAGGGTAACAAACAAGTCATTGCGCAATTAAATGCGATTTTGACACTAGAACTGACGTCGATAAATCAATATTTCCTTCACGCCCGTATGTTCAAAAACTGGGGGCTAGAAGAGCTAAACGAAAAAGCCTATAAAAAATCAATAAAAGACATGAAACAAGCGGACGATCTCATCGAACGCATTTTGTTTCTAGAAGGCCTACCTAACTTACAACACCTTGAAAAATTGCGCATCGGTGAGCATGCCGAAGAGATGCTTTCGTGCGATATGGCATTTGAGCTAGAACAGATTCCAGCCTTAAAAGTTGCCATTGAGATATGCGAAAATGAAAGAGATTATATCTCTCGCGAGCTGTTAGAGGAGATCCTTGAATATGAAGAAGGGTATGTCGATTGGATTGAAGCTCAGCAGTTCTTAATTCAACACACTGGCATCCAAAATTATCTGCAGTCGCAGGTCGAGGAGTAAATCATGCAAGGTAATTCAAAAATAATTGACCTACTTAATCAACAGTTGACACTTGAGTTAACTTCGATGGATCAGTATCTCGCACATTCTAAAATGTATGAAGACTGGGGACTAGGTAAATTAGGTCATAAACTAGCGCATGAATATGATGAAGAGTTAGATCATGCAAAAGCGATTATTGAGCGAATTTTGTTTTTAGAAGGCAAACCAGATACAGCCTCACGTCAGCCAATTAACGTGGGCGATAATGTTCAACAGATGCTAGAAAACGATCTGGCGGCTGAGATGACAGTCGCTACGAGTTTAAGAAACATCATAGGTGAGTGCGAAAAAGTACAAGACTATGTGACTCGTGAAATTCTTGAGAAACTCCTAGATGACACAGAAATGGATCACATTTATTGGCTTGAACAGCACTTAAACTTAATCAAACTAATGGGTCTGCCAAACTATATTCAATTGCAAATGGACAATAGTTCACCAGATGCGTAATTGAGTGTACTTTTGCTGTTTTCATAAAAAACACAATATTTAGGGCATTGTTTTTATACTAAACTTGCCCTTTTTATATGAGTGAATTTTATTGTCAGCCTTTAATCCAACAGGCCTGTGTTTACCTAGTTTTTAGTGTTCTGTTGGAGAATTAAAGTTCTGCTCGCTCAATATCAAAACTCAGTAATATTTAATTATTTGTTTGTATTAAGATTGACGTTGGCTCAATTCTAAATTTCTAATTAAGAACAACCAAAACTCAATATTTTTCCACTGCTATTATCTCTTGACCAATCTGAGCAACATCCTCAGCACTGACTTCAAAAACGCGTATTCAGCCTGAATTAATCATCGTAAAAGTCTGATAGTTGCTCAGGTTTTTTTAAGTACTCCTCGCATACTACTTAATTAGTCATTAGAATAGCGGTATTGTAATTTTAGAAGTTGTAAGATATGTCATTACCTCCTTGCCCTAAATGTGGCTCTGAATACGTCTACGAAGATCAAATAAACCTTGTGTGTCCAGAATGCGCACACGAATGGAACCCAAATGAAGTGGATGAAGATGCATTTGAAGTGAAAGATGCAAACGGTACTGTACTTAATGACGGTGATAAGGTGACTGTTGCAAAAGATCTTAAAATCAAAGGCAGCTCGCAGGTGATCAAAATTGGTACTAAAGCGCTTATTCGTCGTGTACTAGATAAAAAAGACCATGAACTTGACTGTAAAGTTGATGGAGTTGGTGAGATGATGGTAACGGCTAAGTTCGTTAAAAAAGCATAATTTTATCAACCCTCAAGAATATTCAATTATTTTGAGGGTTTAAAACTGACGCTCCCCGTATTGAAAACTCCCTATTTAAGACAAATGCATATAAATTTCACCTTGGTGGTAACGATTTCTCCTTACCAGAAAATCAATTAGTAAATAAATAGGATTGGTATAGTTTTTCGTGAGTTGAGCCGGATTCGTCTCACATATTATCTCTTTTATTTTCTCTGTAATTTATTCAGAAGATTATTTCTTACAGCAGGCCACTCACTTGCGATTATTGAATAAACCACGGTATCTCGATATGAACCGTCTTTCATAATTTGATGATTGCGTAAAATACCATCTTGTTTTGCACCTAGCCTTTCGATTGCAGCGCGAGAAGTATGGTTAAAAAAGTGTGTTCTAAACTCTACAGCAACGGCATTGCTGACCTGAAAAAGATACGTAAGTAAGAGTAATTTTGCCTCAGTGTTTATAGATGTCCTTTTCGCTAAGTCAGCGTACCATGTGTAACCAATCATAGCGCGTTTGTTTGTATGATCGACGTTGTAATAGCGAGTCGTACCGACTAAATTTCCGGTTTGTTTTGAGATCACGGCATAAGCAATATTACCTTGCTCCATCGCTTTAATTGCCTGTTCTACATAGTTTTGCATATCTTCGGGTCTTGGTACATTGGCAAACCATAAATTAAATGCTTCTCCATCCAATACAGCTTCTTGAAGGGCCTTGATATGCGAAACTTTCAGGGGCTCGAGAACAACATGTGTTCCTTCTAATTTTTGTTTTTTTAATAGCATGGTGAGTTGAGTTAGCTTAATAATAAAAGGTATTTAGCAGGTAATGCTTATTACCATCTTGGGGCTGAATAAACATCGTGAAGAAAAATTTGTGTGTTTTGCTTAAAGTGATTGGGTAGAAATTCAAAAAGGCCCAAATAGGGCCTTTTCTCATCAGTAAAGGCTAAGCTTAAAGCTTGTTGCCATTTACCAATTCATGTAACTCTTCAAGCGATGCCGCGATTTTAACACCTGGCACATTTGTACCTACGGTTGCTTCAAATGAACCCTCTACGTTAGAGCGAAAAGACGTGAACGAGATGCGGTAAACACCGCGAACAAGTGCTTCACTAGGGTTATTCATTGACGTTGTTTTACGAAGAAGAGAGTTGTAGTTTGCACCACTTGGGTTTGCTGGTAACTCAGATGTATCGTCATTTCGACCTAAGTTTTGTAGCACATTACCACCATTTTTGATTTGTGTATTGTCGATGATATTTAAACGATCAAACACAATATAAGTATCAAAGAATTTATCTGCATCTTTTTGCATACCAGGCGTGAAGTTAGCATGCTTAAAGTCAGCCGCTTCAGGTTTTGAAACAGCTGGTGAGATCATTGATACACCGATTTCATCTACTGCAGCAGGCACCCAAGCGTAAAGATAATAGGTATCTTTTCCTTTATATTTACCTTCAGGCTTAACAGATGAGTCTACATAGCCAAAGTAGTTTGAATAGTTAGCATAAGGTAAACGTGCTTCAATGCCCGCAACACCCTCTGATATTGAGCTTTTTAGATGTGGACCTGTAGCAGAACAACCCGCTAAAACGGCAGCAGTTGCAAATGGTAAAACTAGACGAGAAATTTTCATTGATACGACTCCATGTCATTTTTAAAAATTGAATATAAATTATACGCATTAAAACTTTATTACAACAGTATTCGTTAATGTATTTTTTTCATCTTGGTAAACTTGGTCGGATGCAATTAAGAAAAAAAGCCACCAAAACTGGTGGCTTTTAGTTACTCTTGAAAACTAGTTATTTTTTAGCTTCTTTTGCTGCTTTTAAATTTGCAGCATGATCGATTTCGTAAGTTGGCATTGTTTTCTTACCATCGATTAGATAGTTATCCATCCAACGCATTAATCGAATGCTGTAGTCATATTGAGCAGCTACTTTACGGTTACCATGGCCTTCGCCTGGATAGTAAATTAGGCGCACATCTTTACCTTGTACTTTCATGTAACGGTATAATTCCATTGACTGTGCCGGGTGAACTCGTGGATCGTCTTTACCGTGCATAATGAGTAATGGAGTTTCAGATTGACCAGCCCAGTAAATAGGGCTGCGCTCTAAATACCACTGCCATTTTTCCCAAGGATATGAACGAGCGTGTACAAGGTACATTTCATTAGAAATGTCAGTTGTACCAAATTTAGATAGCTGGTTTGTCACACCAACAAACATAACACTTGCCGCGAAGTGTTCAGTCAGTTTAGTCGCCCCCCAAGCAGATGCATAACCACCGTATGATCCACCTGTAATACCAACGCGTTTGCTATCAACAAGGCCCATTTCAACTAAGTGGTTTTTCATATCAACTAGATCGTCAAACTCTTTGCCTGCGTAGTCGCCTTGACCAAGTTTAGAGTAATCAACGCCTTTACCAGTTGAACCGCGATAGTTTGGGTAGAAAACAGCATAACCTCGGGCTGCACCCATTTGACCTGGATCAGAGTAGCTTGTTAACCAACCGTCTTTATCATGGCTTTCAGGGCCGCCGTGAACCGCCATGATCAGTGGGTAGCGCTTACCTTCTTGGTAATCAAGTGGGTAAATTAATACGCCGCCTATCTCTACACCATCACGCGCTTTGAATGAAATATTTGCTTGTTTAGCAAAGCGTTTATCATTTAACCAATCATTTGAATCTGACAGGCGTTTTGTCTTTTTACCGCGAAGCATGAAAACTTCGTTCGGGTGCTTGTCAGTGTTACCACGAAGAACGATGGTCTTGTCTGAATCAGATACCGATAGGTTAGAGGCAATCAGTTTGCCTTCTTTAACGATCTTCTTATACTTGTTAGAGCCAACTTTGATCTGGCCAATAAAGCTTTCAGCGCCCACGTTCGCAACAAAGTTTAATGTGTTACGGCGGTTAGCCCACTCGAAATCACCAATGTGGCCCATAAAGTTCGGGATCCACTCTTCAATTTCACCTGTCTTGGCATTACCCAGATATAGACGACCAGTCGCAGGGTCGTGTTTATCTTCTGCACCAAGAATGGCCACATAATCACCTTCATATGAGAATTCAGCCGCACCTAATTTGCCTTCAGTTTTGAAAGACGTGGTAATTTTCTGCGAAGCTACATCCATAATGTGCCACTGTGACTTCATGTATTTGTCATCAATCAGTGCTGTAGGCTGAGTTTTAACAAGTAGCTTATCACCTTCATCAGAAAAGTTAATGTCGCTCACGTAGCCTTCAATTTCTACAGCAGTAGGTTTAAGCGCTTTTTCAGATTGCACTAAATCAACAAGGTGTAGTTGTTTGTTTTTTAGGCCTAACTCATAAACTTCAGCCATAAAGCCAAGCTTTTTAAGTTCTTTTTCAGTCTTATCTTTAGCAGGCATGGCTAAGATGGCAACTTGTTTGCCATTAGGGTTTAGCTTGTAGCTAGAGATTGAAGTGCCGTTTAACGATAACACTTTCTGTGACTCACCACCGTTGGCAGCGATACGGTATAAAGACGTGAATTTATCTGTTTTTTTCTTAGTTAAAAAATAGATAAAGTCACCATCAGCAGACCATTGAATACTGCGAACACTGACTTTACCTGTGATGAAAGGGCGTTCAACACCATTGTCGTCAACAACATAAAGCTCAGAGTAGTTTGTGCCATTAGCATCAATGTAAAGTTCTCTTGGTACTGAGCGTGTAAAAGCTACTAGCTCACCTTCAGGGTCAACTGCGGTTTGGCCTACAGATTGGATTTTAGGAATATCTTCGATTGTTATTGTGTCATTCGCAAAAGCAGATGAGGTAACTAAACCCACTGCAAGTGCAATAGCTGATTTTATTAACTTCATTATGTGACCTTGTTGTTCAGTTTTTTGCGCTATTTTATAGTCACAAACAGTGATTTCCAGTGTTTGCGATTAAGCGAGAATAAAAAATATTAAATTAAAACTGATAACGTGCACCAAAGTAAAAACGTCTGCCGTTTGCATAAACCCCTGTAGGTGCGAACTGATTTCTTTCATAGGTATACGAAATCTCATTATTTAAGTTAATGAATTCGAAAACGATATCTACCTTATCATTGATTGAAATTGTTACATTACCATCTAGCTGACCATAATCATCCATGGTTACCTCACCCAGGCCTGTGGCAAATTTGGTTCGGTAATTGTAAGCAAAACGAATACTCAACCAGTGATTCTCATAATATGAAGTAACATTAAAGCTGTGCTTTGATGTACCTGGGATAAGTGCTGAGGTTTCTGTTAAATGCTGAGTTCGGCTTCCATCAACAAACGTGTAGTTAGCGATAATACCAAAACCATTAAATAGATGCTGTTGATAACTAAGTTCTAAGCCTCTAACGCTTCCACCATTACCATTTATAGGCCTGTCTATCGACATGATAATGCCTTCATGCGTTTCTTGTTGCCTTTTAAACTCGATGAACGACTCAACGTCTTTATTAAATATAGCTAGTGAGGCCAGTGCGCTTTCTTCAAAATACCACTCCAAACCAGCATCAAATTGAGTAGCACGGTACGGGTCTAAATTTGGATTACCCCCTTGGCCTTGCGCTTGAGTCACATTATAGTTGGTTGAAGGCATCAAGTGATGAAATTGAGCGCGAGACATCACACGCGCAACAGAGAAGCGGGCAATTAAGTCGTCATCTAAGTCAAATTTTACATTTGCGCTTGGTAGAATATCTGTGTAACTCTTTTCGTCAGTTAACCATTGAAAGCCGTTACTGTTTTGCGAGTCAGTCTGTTTAAAGGCTGATGCATCTTGCCAAGTATTAACGATTCTTACGCCTATATTTGCGCGATAACTATCACCTTCAAGAAGGAGTTTAAGGTAACCGGCTAGCGATTGTTCCTCAATGTCAAAACGGCTTGCTGTTTCTACTTCTTGTTTAAAAGGGAGGGGTGAAAATACCTGACTGAGACTTGAAATATTAACAAAGCTGTAAAGTTTTAGAGTTTCATGGTTGCCAATTTGCGATAGGTAGTTATCAACAAATGCATCAGGATGCTCTGATAAATTGGTATTAATTGCACCGGATAAACCATCGAGCCCACCGTCAAGCGATCGTAATCTAGTAAATTCACGATTATGTTGTTTAAGTTTAATGCCAAATTGCAGATCAGAAAGGGCTTTATGCATCAGCTCATAATTAAAGTCAGCTTGAAGATAAATTAAAGAGTCTGTTGCATCCTGTGCATCTTTTCTTGCCTCAGTTAAACGCCATTGGGCGGCATCTAAAGGAGACACAGCATAATTCGCAATAATATTTCTGTGTTGTTCGGTACTAACCGAATAGTCGGTATTTGCAGAAAACTGTGACGTAAAATCCTCACTGGTACCACCGCCACCATGGGTGAAACCGAATCGAAACTGATTTTGCCATCTAGGGATTGATTGGCTCAATTCAAGTTGAATACTACTGGTATCAATTTGCGATTTTCGCCAAATGGCTTCCATGCTGGTGTTAAATTCCGCATCGTCTAACTTACTGTATTCGCCGTATACTAGGGTATTATCAATGAATTTTGGGTTTGTAAGTGTACCGCTGTTGTTTAAAACAATTGCAGGTTGCCATAAAAAGTTTTGATTTGAGTTGTCGGCTTCTAATTGTGAATAAAGAAGATGGCTTTTAAATTGCCAATGTGGGTTCAGAATATATGAAATACCAGAAGTTAGCGTGGTTAAGATACGCTGTTGTTGAAATACTGCTGATCCACCACCGCCAGGCGTCCAAATACTTTTTAGGTCAGCCTGCTCATCGATACTGCTTGTATATTGATTTTCCCGAATTTTATTAAAATTTCTTTCATGCCAGCCCCAAGATTCAAGCCCGTCGCGCCTTAATGAACGTTTTAAACGGCTCGCTGTAAATAAAAGTGCTAAATCTTGATTGTTGTTTTTCCAGTTAAAAACAGTACTTATTTGCGGGTCAAATTCATTAGATAAGTCATTGTACTGTAGCTGTGTACTTATCAGAGCTAGATCGTTATCTGTATAGAGAGGATCGAGCGTCTTAATATTGATACTGCCACCTAAAGAGCCTTCATCTTGGTTTGCCTGAGGCGTTTTATAAACTTCTAATGAAGAAACGATGTCTGCAGGTAGTAAAGTAAAGTTGAACCCGCGGTTTGGTTGAGAGGAAATCCACCAATCTGCCGAAGCTAAATATTGGCCATTCAAAAAGGTTCTATTTTGCTCTGGCGTAGTACCACGAACCCCGATCCGTTCTCCTTCTCCTTGAACACGAGATAGTGAAATCCCGGTGATTCTTTGAAGCGCTTCAGCCACATTCTTATCAGGAAACTTGCCTATTTCTTGGGCGCTGATGGTGTCGCTTATTTGATCATTTAAACGTTTATAACTTAAAGATTTGACAACGCTGTCATGAAAGCCTCTAATTTGAATGGTTTCTAAGAGATTTTCATTGTCTTTTTTAGAGGAGTTAGCGGCAACTTGAGTGCAAAATAAACTTAAGATAATGAGAGATTTTGTATTTTTATTTGTCATTTATGCAAACCTCAAGAAAAACCAAACTCAAAAATAGTTGTATGGGGTTCAATACTGAGTGTGTATTATGAGAAACAATATACGCTTTTATAACGAATTTAACCATTACTTTACGGTAAGACCACAGAATAAGGTATTTTTAAATTTTGCAGTCGTCACGGATTTTAGTGAATGATGTCTTAGTTGAACCTGCTGCACTGAAAATAAAAATTTCAGGACAATGGCAAGCAATTGAGGCTAAGCAGTTAGCTTTGTTGTTGCTATTGATCCAACATCAAGGTCACTGTGTAAGTCGTGATACTATCATTGAAAAGTTATGGCCGAATACTTTAGTCAGTGATAACTCTGTTTCACAGTTAATCGCGCAACTTAGAAAAACACTAAAAGACAACAAAGCGGCAGCTAAGTTTATAAAAACTATTCCGCGAGAAGGTTATCAGCTTGTCGCGTCAATCTCTGAACCACCCAGCATAAAAGAAAAACTTATTGCGCCACGAATGAATAGGCCCGTAAATTGGCTATTATTTGGTTGCCTCTTTGGTGTTTTGATATCAGTGGTCGTTAGTTATTTAAATGAGCCTGTAATGCAACAAAGTCCATTTAAATATGAGTCTAGATTAACATCTGCTCCAGGTCTCGAAGTGTACTTACGTTATTCTCCTAATGGACGCTATTTGGCATTCAGTCATTTAGGTGAAAACCAGTCACAATTTGATTTGGCCGTATACGACAGTCAGAGCAAAATCGTTCATAGTTTAAAAAGCAGTAGTTATAGTGAAGAAGCACCGGTTTGGTCGCCAGATGGAAAGTGGCTCGCTTACTATCGTTTTGATCCATTCAAGTGTGAGGTCCGTGCTATAGCTGTGGATCAAACCATAGAAATGTGGCGCTTAGAAAGAGAGAAAAAACTCTTTGATTGTGAGCTTGGCTATGGTCCAAGAAAGCTATATTGGCTGAGTAACAATCACATCGCTTTCAGCACCCAAAAGATAAATAATCTCATCGTTGAATCATATGAGCTTGATCAACAATTGAACATAGTTGATGTTCATCAATATCCAGATGTAAGTGGCGAGATTATTGACGTACTCCCAGGATCAACGAAGTTATTATTAAAATCAAAAAAACGGGACGGATATAATTTAGTCACCCAGACATTAGAAAACCCAAAAACTAAAAATAGTGTATTTAGTAGCTCCAATGCGTCACTCGCGTTATGGTATCAGCCAGATCAATTCATCACTGTTCAAGGTAAATTATTGATTCAAAACACAACTAGAAATTCAGCACTGCCGATAACGGCAAATGCTAGTCTGATTGGTGATTTAGCATTTAGCAAAGCAAGTCATTCACTCGCGCATTCTGAAGGATATGCACAACTCAGTGTATATAGATTTGATAACTCAAATAGTAATAAAAACTTGGTACCAATTAGTTCAGCTACACGGCTTGATGTTAGCCCGAGTGTATCGCGCGATGGTAACTATTATGCATTTGTGTCAATGCAAACTCAACAAAGCCTTAGCTCTGAAGTGTGGGTAAGGAATAAGCTAAGAGCAAATGCTGAGCTTGCTTATACACTCGAAAACAATGAATTAGCGAGCTCATTACTTTTCTCACCGGACAACCAGTACTTAGCTTTGATGACGGAGTCTAACAAACTGTTAGTAATAAATTTATTTGCTAAGTCTGCGGTAAAAATTGCAACAGAATTTAAGTCACTAAGGAATGTTTATTGGGCTAAAGATAGCCATTCATTATTCTTTACGAGTTCTGATGAAAATGGCCAACCATTAAACTGGCAATACGACTTACTTGATTCTGGCAATAAATTATTAAAGACACCTCAAAAGTGGCCGCCATTAAGAGAGCGGAATATTACATTTACGCAATTTTCTGAAGATTTGAAGTCGTATCTTCTCCCAAGACTTACTGCCTATTTTGATGAGCCTCAGTTGACGGCTTCGTTTGCTTTATATCTGCCAGTACTTCACGAACATGGTGCGTATTTTGTTATTAGATCGGGACATAAGTTGTCTCTCTATAAGTATGTGAATAAAACCGGAGAAGTTAACTTATTGAAGGAGCTTGGAACTTACCTTTACGATATCAATACGCCGCTTGCTTTAACGACCAGTCAAGATGGGCAACAAATTTTATTTAATCGTATTGATGATATTGAAATGGATATTGTGCTTCATAAAAGTGTTAAAGGCGCTGAATAAATGCTGAGATTGCTTTTGTAGACCAGTCTCTATCTTGAGCGGCATTGAGTGCCTGTTTGGCGTATTTCATAGACAAGGTTTTATTCGTCAGGGTTTGTGCTCTTAACAGTAAAAGCGTGGGGTGTTCGTTATCTATGTCTAACCCTGCTTCTAAACATTGTTTTAGGGCTTCTTGCTGATTTGGCATGGTTTTAAGTAATAAACACATTTCTTTTATTGCTCTAAAGTGACCTTGTTCAGCTGCTTGTTTGAAATAATTTAATGCGCGGTTTGGACTGTATTCTGGGTTCTTTTTATCAGCAAACAATGTTCCTAATCGATAAAGTGCAGGTAAACTATTTTTTTGAGCTGCAACTCGTAACCAGTTTATGGCCACTTTTCTGTCTGAGTCTTGGATATTATTATTTAGCAAGCTAGTTGCAAGCTTGTACTGTGCCAACGGGAAACTATTTTTTGCCGAAGCAAATAATAAGCTTTGTGCAGCTTGTTCATCTTGCCAGTGATATTTCAAAAGTTGGCTGGCATTGTATTCACTCGACTGTAACCATTGAGAGATATAAAATTGTACTTCGCTGTTACCTTTTTCTGCAGCGTCTATGTGCTCACTAATTGATTGTTTATATTGTTTTTTTTGATTCTGAAATGCCGTTTTATATTGTTTGCCTTTAAACGTTGTGAAGTGATATGTAAGCGAACGACTTTTGATTGGTATGTCAGTGTCATAGCGCCAAAGGCTTACTGCATTAATTAATTCGGTCGAAAAGATATGTTTTGGATGTGCGGCAATTAAACTTATGTCAGTGACTGCGCCACTCTCGTCGATATCAAATTCTACCCATACCCAACCTTCTACACCTTGTTTAATTGCTTGCTCGGGATAATTGGGTTTATGGTCTCTCACTTTGTTTAAGACTAACTTACTCTTATTGAATGAATTTGGATAAAACTTTTCAGAAATAACATTAAAGCCATATTGCAATTTGAGTGCTAAATACATGTCTTTTAGCACCTGCTTATCAGGGTATTGCTGTTTTACTAATTCAGCTGTTTGTTTTGCATCCATTAAACCAAAGTCACTGGCAAGTAAAAACCATGCATAAGCTTTAGGTAAACTTTTAGTCGTGCCTTGTCCATGCAATGACATAACTGCCAAGTTGTACATGGCATCAGTATTGCCAAATTGACTGAGTTCAAGGAACTCTGAATGAGCAAGGGAGTAATTTTTTTGTTGATAGTGTTGCGTCGCGCTGAATAAATCGGCAAAACTTTGCTTTGAAAAACAGATAAGTAATAGCAGTAATGGTCCTGTTAAACGCATAAAGTCCATAAATACGAGATGAATACCTATCTTAACGAAGTTGAGATGAATCTGAATAAAAGCAAAGACTCAACTATGACATGAAATCACTGGTCTTGTATAGTTTATGGGATCTATATGGTGCGGGTTTTTGTTGTATTTTCATAAATTCTTACCAATATTAATGAATACTTAAAAAATAAAGCCGATGTACTTTCGTACACCAGCTTTAGGTTGTGCTCCGGGCTTAGCACCTTGTTTGGGCAAGCGAGCTTGCCCAAACTTTTAAGTCATACCTGTGTTAGCTGAAATGACTTAAAAACTAAAACGCAAACCAGCCATAAAGCGTCTACCGTCTTTGTAAACACCTGTTAGCGCTTGCTTCACACCTTCTTCTTGGTAACTGAAAGTGTGCTCATCTGTTAAATTTATCACTTCGAAAACAGCGGTAATATTCTCATTGATGTTGTAATTAAATGAGGCATCAATTTGACCATATGCATCTTGATAACCTGGCCATGCTCGGCCAGTGTCATAACCCGTACGATAGTTATATGAAATTCGACCGCTGTAAGTCTCATTTTCGTAGTAAGTGCTGAAGTTGAAAGTATGTTCTGAAATGCCTGGGATAAGAATGTCATTACCTTCAAGATCTTTTGACTCACCATCTACAAACGTATAGTTTGCAGCAATACCAAAACCTTCAGCCAACTCAGTTTGATAGCCTAACTCGATACCTTTCAGAGTACCTGCTGGGCCATTAATAGGACGGCTGATCTCGATTTCAACGTTATCAAATGTTTCTGTTTGGGTATTTTCGCCAAGTGTTGATTGTAAATCTTTATAGAAAAGGGCCGAAGAGAAAATACCAGCGTCAGAGAAGTACCACTCATAACCTACGTCAAACTGTGTTGCGCGATAAGGGTCTATATTTGAGTTACCACCCGTACCTACACGTGTTTCTGTGTTGTACGTGGTTGCATTTGTCATTGCTGCATAATCAGGGCGAGTCATAACACGTGCAGCGCTGAAGCGTAAGATCATGTCTTCTTCAATATCTACAGCAAGGTTAATACTTGGAAGAATATCAAAATAGCTCTTATCTTCTTCTTGCCAAACCTTTGCATCAGCTGGGCCTACATAAGCACCTGTTGTTTGTTTAGTTTCAACAAGACGAACACCTAAATTACCACGCATTCCGTCAGCATCAATGTCGGCCTTGATATAACTTGCCAAGATTTTTTCAGTGATTGCGAAGTTGCTGTCATAAAGGTAATCGTATTGCCAAGATAATGCATCACCCGCTGCTCTGGTTTTAGCTAAGTCAGTCATGGCATAATCTTTTAAGGTGCCAGATGTGCCGATACCTGATAAGAAATCACTCGGTGCAGCAAAAGAATAATCCGCTAGGTTCCAGTTTAAATCAGTACGCGTTTGTGAGCGAAGGCGAACGTTTTCACGTTTGTGGTCGCGATATTTGACCCCCATTTTGATCTTACTGAACACAGCAACATCGATGGCACGTTCAAAGTCAGTTTGACCATAATACTCTTTATCTAAAGCATCATTTGAGTCATAACGTAAGAATCCTAAATTCCAGTGTTTTCCGTCAGCAGGATCTTTTGCATAGCTAGTTTCAATGCTTTCAATATTTTTCGCATTGTAAGTATGTATTGCATTACCTTCCCAGCCTACACTTCTGTCTGTTTGAGTACCACCAGAACCCTCAGTTACACCAATGTGATAACTTGATCTCCAGATTTCCCCATCATGAACTAGCTTAAGATCATAAGAATTAGTCTTAAGCTTCGAGTTACGAATTTTAGTTTCGTCTAAGATATTATTGCCATCTGGAGATAAACCAAGTGTACCAGCTTGCGCGAACTTACCTACTTTGGCATGGTCAATAATATCTAAAGATTGATATTTTGAATCACCATAACCAGGTAGCCATAAGAAGTTTTGATTTGCATTATTTGCTTCTAATGCCGAATTTAATGCGTTAAAAGTAACGTCCATGTTATCCGAAGGGCGATATTGAAGCGTTAAATTAAAACCAGTTCTAACACGATCTTGCGTAAACATGGCAGAACCACCGCCACCAGGCGTATAAACGTTTTCTACGACAGTACCATCTTCAAGCGTCTCATCACGATATGTCCAACTCCAAGCTTCAATACCATCGCGTCGCAGGTTACGCTCTTGTCTAAATACAGAGATTAATGCACCAATTGATTCTTCATCATTTTTCCAGCTATATAACCCAGCAAGTTGTGGATCTGTTTCACCAGACACCTCACTGTGCTGCATAATAACTGAGCCAGCAATTTTATTTTCATCTAAATCAAGAGGTTTGCGAGTTTTTACAATCACAGTACCACCGATTGAGCCCTCATCAATATCGGCTTCTGGTGATTTATAAACTTCTAAACCTGATACAATTTCAGAAGGGAGCATTGTATAGTTAAAACCACGGCTTGCTGATGAGTCTACCCACCAATCGGCCGAACCGACAGCTTGCCCATTAAGCAATGTTCTGTTTTGGTTTTCCGACGTTCCTCGAATGCTAATACGCTCCCCTTCACCGAAGTTACGGCTCATTGAAACACCCGTTATACGTTGTAACGACTCCGCTACGTTTTGATCAGGAAATTTACCGATATCTTCAGAAGATACAGCGTCGACAATGGAGTTCGCGTAGCGCTTAGCGTTGATTGATTTGACAACACTGCCCCTAATGCCTCTGACTTGGATGACTTCAACTTCATCTGTTTGTGCGCCTTGTGCTAAAGTCGATGAACTAAAACCTGCTGTTGATGCCATAAGAATGCTGCTGATTAAAACAGCGAGCGGCTTTTTATTATTTATTTTCATGCTTTGATTCCCCTTGAAAGCATTTGATTAACAATTGCATGTGGTCTGCAATGTTTTAATAAGTTAATGCTTGATTAGAAGGAAATCTTGAAACCAAATGAATATTCGTGATTATTTAATTTTTAAGATTAAATTAATGATATTTTTGCTTATTATTATATTTAAATTAAGTTTATTTATGTTTTTTTAAAATATTAAATTGTAAATTCACAATTAATAATCAACTAAACTTGCTTAAAGAATAGAGATGTCAAACCGAAGTCAATGTTGATTGTTGGCAACTACGTATTCATTGAATATTGATCAATCGTGTTATTTGGATGGTAATATGTCTGTACGATTAGGATGAAAACGTAGAATTGAATAACATTCTTCAATGTGTACTTCAAACATACCAATTACCTTACCAAAAGAAGAGCCAACACTTTGAACACTATAGATAAAGTTCAAAAAGGATAATTTGCGATTGATAGGGCTATGAGAATATTAAAAGCTCAGCCTTTAAGACAGAGCTTTTAATATTTGAAAGGCGATAACTTATGCAGCCAGTGCTTGTATAAAATATTAGAGGCTTTTCTTTGGTGGCAGCGCCACGTTTGCGAAAATTAATCCAGCAACCAGTGACATGAAGATCAAAAATGTTTGTTGGCCAATTTGGTCTGCGTTCACGAAACTTTGGCCCTCAATTAAGGAGTTCAAGCCAATGTATGTTTTTGAACCAGGAACTAGCACAATAAGCCCTTGCATCGCCACAATTGAAGCGGGGGCATTCACCATTCGGTTAAATAAATTACTAAAAACGCCAACAGCAAATGCACCAACGAATGCACCTATACTGTAGTCAAAGTAAACTGCTGCGCTAATACTTGCTGCATAGGCGATGAAACCTGAAGCAATCGACCAACTAGCATGCTTTAATTTGGTCCTAAATATGATAATTAAGCTACTACATAATAGTAATATCGCTAACCACGCTGTCCATTTAGGTAATGCCTCTGGTTGAATAAAATCAGTTTGCCCAAAGAGTGCAAAACCAATACTAATTCCGAGAAACGCACCGAAATAAAGTTTAAATAGAAGCATGACGGCGTCCATTACACGTGCTGTGCCAGATACTAAATGTCTTGCCGATAACTCGGCAAATCCCAGGGCCAAAGCGAGGCCTGGAATGAATACAATGATCGATGATAAAACCACGAGCCGGATGTTTACACCTGGGTCAATGTAGCTACTTACTGCACATGCTGCTATTGCGGCTGCGATGGCAACCAGCGGCTCTAACATATGGGTTACACGTTTCGAGCGGGTTGACCAGAGTACAAATACAAACACGATAAGTGAAATCAAACCTGACCATAAAACATCATTCCAACTGGTGCCCATTAGCATCGCAAAAGCTGCACCAGAAACCATAAAAGCAAAACCAGTAAACCAGTTATTAAACGGGTTTTTGCTTGTATCTATGGTTTCAAGATTTGCATCGGCTTCTTCAATGGTTAATTCTCCAGCCAGCATACGGGTTACTACGTCATCTGTGTCTGCCAGTGAACCCAAATCATGATCACCTGGTTCAACACGAGCAACATGGGTATATTCTTCTTCGTGACCATCTGTCCATATCACAAAGGTGACTGAAGTTGGTGACATAACGAAAGACGACTTTAAGTTTAGGTGAGTTGCGACTTCCATTAAATGAGCTTCAAGACGGTAGGCTGGTGTACCGTATTTGTGCAGCATTTTGCCAAGCTTAACTATAAACTTTCTTTTCTGCGTAAAACTAGCTGTGTTCAAGTGTTTAGACCAAATGAGGGTGGTAAAAGTAAATATTAGGTTAACTATAGCTGAAGTTAACCTAACAGGTATGCTTTGTTAGAAACGGAGCGAATTCTAATCAATTTTGGTGTTATGTCTAGCAATTTATTAGGAATTATTTTTGGTTTTTTGCTTCAATCCATTGGGCCATATATTGTGTACTCTTCATGGTGTGATGTTTAAGCATTTGCCCTGTAAAATTATTCATTCTGTGTGCATCTAAATTCGCCAAAATAGTATGTATTTTGTTGATCAGTTTTGGCCCTAATTTCTCTTGGTCGTAGAATTCTTTGAGAAGTTGACTCGCGTTATCAGTACTTTGTTCAAATTGAGTTTGTTGCTTGTAAAGTTCGACTGCAGCATTTGCAAACTCTTCTGCATTATTGGCGATTTTTCCAGGCCATCCTAGGCCTTGTTTTGTCATACCTTCAGCGCCTATGTCAGTTGTGACACTTGGAGTCTGATTGATCATGGCTTCTAAAAGCTTTCCTTTGATCCCCGCACCAAATCTAAGGGGGGCTAAACACACTTTGGCGTTTTGCATAACATGATTGGCATCTTCAGCCCAACCTTTAATTAAAAAACCAGTTTTTGGGTTATTTAGTGCCGTAGCTTTCGGAGGTGGGTAAGAGCCATAAATATGCAGTTGGACATCAGGCAGCTGTTTTTTTATCAATGGCCAGATTTCTTGAAGATATAAAACTGCATCCCAATTTGGAGCATGTCGAAAGTTTCCTATGGTCATAAAATGCGACCTTTGTTCAAATTTAGGTAACGAATTTGGCAATGTGTTTAGATTAACCATAAACGGTAAGTGATGGCATAAGCTTAAATCAACTTTGAAATATGATTCGAGCAATGACATTTCATAACTTGAGATGATTAAACTTAAATCACAACGTAAGATAGCGGCAATCTCGCGTTTGGCAATGTCACTTTGTAGATCTGCTAAGGTAAAGTCTCGTTTACTTTTGTGTGCGGTATGTCTTGCTTGTCTCAGGCACTGTAGATCTTCAGTATCTAAGATCTTAAGTGCTTTAGGAGCAAATTTATCAACCCGCCAACCAAATTGCTCTTCCATCATAAAGCGGTCAAACATGACAATATCGGGATTATAGCGTGTTATATAATCATCAAAGCTTGAACAATTTAAAGTAATTTCCTGACTGCTGATCCCAAAATCATTAAGATCAATCATATGCTCAGTTGGTTGTGAGGGCGTAGCAAATTCAACCTGCCAGTTTTGATTTCGAAACGTCTTCAGTAAAGACATCATATGTGTGCCGGCCGCTGAAGAGTTTGGTTCAGGCCACACATAACCAATTACTAAAACACGTTTGCTCATTGTACTCTCTTAGATGTTAATTTTTGAGGCGCGAAGTCTACCTGAATTTACTTAAAAACTCGACGTTGTACTGCAAAAATGAAACACATTCTACTCGTTCAGTTATTTTAACTTTTCTAAAATCTTAGGTAGGTCGTGAATTATTCAAAGTTACGTAAATAGCTGCAATTTTAATGATTTAAGTATATTATTTCGCTACTAATTGATTAGGGGAATAGTATGAATCGCACAATATCGTCTGTATTTGGTGCTTTTTTCGCTACATTGCTAATAGCATCTGAAGCCTTTGCGAATGCCAACACGATCGGATTCAAGACACCAACGGAAGAGTTTGCGCGCTTGGTCGAAGTGCAATCTTCACCTGATATTTTGATGAGCCCAGACAATGATTGGCTTGTTGAGTTGTCACAGCATACGATAGGTTCAACGAAACAAATACAGCCGCAACTTTCTTTATTTGGAATCGACTTTAACCCTTATAATTATTCACGAGTATCTCTAAAGCGTTATGCCGATATTGAAATACGTCATGTTATTTCTGGTTCTGTGCTTAGTGTGAATAACCTTCCTGACGGAGAGATTAGAGACGTGCAATGGTCTGCGAATAGTCGCTATCTAAGTCTTATCTTAGAGCGAGTCAATTCTGCAACACTTTGGGTTTATGATGTTAAAACCAGACGGTTGGAGCAAGTAACTCAATCGACTTTAAATGGTTTCTTAACAACTTCTCCTTATCAATGGTTACCAGATAGTACTGGGTTTGTGGTTAATATTGCTGTGAATCATGGCAAACCATTACTAGAAGAGCCCGTTGAGCCCAAGAAAGAGCAACATATTATCATTCCTAATCAAGAAGGCTTGGTTATTACTGAGCATTTTCGACCAGTGGAAGAAGTTATCGAAACGCCTCAAAATGCTCTAATTGCAAGTACTACACTACAAATGCCGCTATCTGAGCCAGACAAAGAAACAAACCAGCTTGATGAGAATGAACAGTTGGCTTCTTTAGAAATTAAACCCGATCCGATTACCGAACAGTTTAAATTTTTTGCACAAGGCCAACTTATTAAAATCAGCTTAAGCGGACTTGCAAAACCGATTGGTCAACCAACCTTTTTAAATCATTTTAATGTATCTCCAGATTCAACCAACTTGATCGTCAATATGATTGATGATCCTATTACCACAGATAGACCGCTTGAAAACCTTGCTAACGTTTGGCAGGTTTGGGGGATGACTGGTCATGCTTTATATGAATTAGCTGTAAGCCCTCTTGTTGAAACTTCTGAATCTCAAGTTTTACATAAGCATAAGTTTCAGTGGCGTTTGGATAAAGGCGCTACGGTTTTATGGGCAGAAGCTAAACCTGATGGTTCAGATAACTTGTTTTCAGTCAGTGCACCGTTTCGTAAAGCGCCTCAGGCTTTTGCAACATTAGACTGGAAACTTGAGAAGATAGATTGGTTTAACGACAGTTTAGCGTTGCTGACAGAGAAGTCGCTTGATGGTAACAAACGTAGACAAAGTATTATTACTCCAAGAGATGCAGATCAACGTCGTGTTGAATTCAAAACATTCGCGCAAGAGGGAACATCACAAACTTGGCATAAATTTATCAAACAAAGAAATGATTTAGGCACTGAGGCACTTAAAGTAGTTGGTGGTCGATATTTGTTTGTGCATAGCCAGCAAATTCAAGGTGATTCGGTTATTCAGTTACTTGAACGTTTCGATGCGAAAACAAACAGCAAGTCTACTGTGTGGCAATCTCAGCCTGAATTCTCTGAGTCTTTGATTGCACTTCTTGATGATGAAGGTATGCGCTTTCTATTGACTAAAGAGACTCAGCTTCAGCCTACTAACTTTTTTATCAGTGATTTGACCTTTAATACCTTGGAGCAATTAACGAGAAATACGCACCCAATAGAAGGTTTTATTGGTGTGAAAAAAGAGCAGTTGCAATACCGTCGCGCTGATGGTCAAACGTTAACAGCAAACCTATATTTACCAAACAATTACGATGCAACTCAAGGTAGCTTACCAGTGCTGTTTTGGTTAGGTGATGATATTTACAACAAGAAAGGCGAGTTTGTTACAAGCAACCACAAAGATATGGTGGCTTATGTCGCAAAAGGTATCGCAATTCTAGAAAACCCGAGTATGCCAAGTTTAAAAAGTGCAGCTTCAAGTTCTGAATTTATGACAGATTTAAAGTCTAGCTTTAAAGCAGCAACAGATGCGTTATTTGCAAAAGGGCTTGCTGAAATTGGCAAAATATCAATTGCTGGTCATGGAGCGGGTGCAACGCTTGCTTCACTTGCATTGGCAAATACAGATTACTTTTCTTCAGGCATTTTAAGAAGTGGTCAATATAATGTGACTATGGCGAGCAAAGGGTATTTAGACAGTGACGAAGCTTATTGGCAAAATACCCTTTTGTTTAGTGGTGTATCTGCTTTTAATTCTGTGGATAGAATTAATGTACCGGTTCTGATTATCCATGGTAAAGATGATGGTAAGGCGACAAAACTTCAAGCCGAGTTGTTATATCAAACCTTATACAGTTTAGATAAAGAGGCCCGTTTGGTGCTACTTCCGAATGAGTCACACGAGTATCAATCGATATCAGCGATTTTACATGTGTTATGGGAGCAAGAGCAGTGGCTAGAAAATTGGGTCATGCCAAAGCCAGAAGATTATCTTTTAGATAATGCCAATTTCCAGTGATATTGATTATTAAAAAGATATAAAGCCTGGGATTAATCCGGCTTTATATCTTCAAGAATTAACAGCTAAGAATTGATAATTGCTATTAAAGCCTTCAATTTAGTGTTTCTCTTTGTGACCTAATGAACTGCCTACAGAGGCAATAATTATCATGAAAACAGCAAACCATTGCCACAATGTTAATAGTTCACCTAAGATGATAAGTCCAGCTACAGCGGCAACGGCTGGTTCTAAACTCATCATGATACTGAAGCCCTGTGCAGGCATATTTCTAAGCGCAACCATTTCTAAGCTATAAGGTAGTGCGCTTGATAAAATACCAATCATAATACCTAGAGGAATAAGCTTCCAGTCCAACAATGCAGCACCTTGTGAGGCTGCACCGTATGGCACTAACACGAGTGCTGAAACCGCCATACCAATCGCAACGGTTGCCCCCCCTGAGCTTTGATTACCGGTTTTTTTACCGAACAGAATATACCCCGCCCAAAACCCTCCTGCGATTAAGGCTAGAGTAACACCAATTGGATCGAGCCCTTCTTGAGCACTCATATCAGGGAGAAGCAGTACAATGCCCGCGATAGCAAAGACAACCCATAAATAGTCACGTTTTCGTTTTGACGAGAATAAAGCAACTGCAAGAGGACCGGTAAATTCAAGGGCAACACCAATTCCAAGAGGTATACGCTCTATTGCATAATAAAAAGTAATATTCATTCCGCCTAGACAAAGGCCGTAGACGACAATTGGCCCCCATTTTTTTGGTACATGCCGCCATGGTCTAAAAATAAGACATAAAATAAGGGCAGAGAAACCAAGTCTATATGCCGTGGTGCCCTCAGGCCCAACATAAGGGAAGAGTTGCTTAGCAATAGATGCGCCGGATTGAATGGTGATCATTGCACACAGCAAGCAAGCCACCGCGAAGAGCAAATCTCTATTTGCCATTGGTTTTTTTATCTCGTACTGAATCAGAGCCGTAGTCTAATCGTGAATATCACTATGCTCAAGAGGCATGTATACATTATTCATGGCTTTTACGGTGAGTATCTACTTTTTTAACATACTGTTTTCTTATCAGAGATAAATAATCACTAACAATCACATTTACTTACAAAGTTTCGTTGTGTAAATATTTCATCCAATCGTCATGATGCTTTTTCATATTTTTATGCTTTTTAGAATTTTCATGTGCTAGTTTATCTTTGTCTGTAAGAAAAGGACCTGCGCGACAGTAACTGCAATGATTATCTAAAAGATAAGAAGGTCGGTGAAGATGGGGTAATTCATCAGGTGCTGTTTTAGCTGACCATACATAACTTATTCCACTGGTGTCTTTCACATGCTTATCTCTATCAACATTTCTTATCTTATATCCAGGGAAGTCATTGATATTAAATATACTTTGACCAAGATAGTTAATACCTAAGCCCTTTGTCAGTGAGGACTCTAAGTCCCACTCACAATAAGGTTTTACATCTTTTGAGGTAATAAAACATAACATCGGACCTGCAGGGTCAAGTACGTATTTATGCGCGAAATATATGTATAACCTTAATAAACGTCTGTTTAAGGTGTTTACCGACAGACTTTGCTGTTTAAAATCATCAAAATCAGAGAATGCAGGTATCAAAGGGAATTGAAATATTACCACATCCACACTTAGGCTAGAAATCCTACGCCAAGAACGAGGCTCAGTGACATCAAATTCTGTCAGTATCTTTACTTGTTTTTGTTTTAAAGAACTGTATGCGTTATTTTTGTATTTATCGAGTAATACTGCTTCGGAATCGTATACGCTGGCAATAAGTTGTGAGTGAGGAAATTGTAAAGAGAGTGAGTGGGAAAAACTTAGATCGCCATCACCGACTGTCAGGATACGCCACTGTTTATTTAGTTTCATAGCTACAATGTATAAATAACAATGGCGCAATTATATAATTTATAATCCTAATATACGAGGTCCATTACTTCATACCGGAGGAAGGAAAAAGACTTATGCCTTTCTCGCTAATTCAGCTAGCAAAGACATAACCTCAGCAGATGCTTGTTCCATTTGATTGAGCTTTTGAATACATCCTTGTTTGTTTCCTTGAGCAAATAATTTCATTGCTTCAACACCACTTGTATGAACCTGTTTGTGAGGGTTGGCAAGTCGTTTGAATGCACTTAAGTCACCAAATTTTTTCTGACCTTCTGAGTTAAGCCAAGCCCCTAAGCGGCAGCTTGCGTTATCAGCAAATGAAGAAATTGATTGTTTATTAAGGCCGATAAGATGATTGTAGACGTCAGATTTCCACACTACGTAGTCTAACTTCACAGCTTGGAAAAACGTTTGCGAAGTTGCATCCACAATAGTATTTTTCATTGAGCCACAGCTACCTACAATGCTCGAGTAATCGTCATTCAATTGTGCAATACTTTCTGATAAATCGTTGTTTGAGTTTTGAATAACATTTACTGCGTTAACTGTTTGCTGTGTTGTATCCATGATTTGTTTAACTAGATCTGATACTTCATTTGCAGACTCATTTGTATTGTTAGCAAGTGCGCGAACCTCATCAGCCACAACGCTAAAGCCACGACCAGCCTCACCAGCGCGCGCAGCTTCAATGGCAGCATTAAGTGCCAATAAATTAGTTTGGTCAGAAATTTTAGAAATAGTAGTAACGAAAGTATTGATGTTATCGGCCATTTGAGACAAGCCCGAAATATTGGTTGTCATAGTTGCCATATTTTCGGTCAGACCATCCATACCCGATAAAATATTTGACAAAGATTTTTCGGATGTTTGGAAAATTGAATCTATATTGTTGATAGACTGGCTTTCTTGTTCTATTGATGAAAAACTTTGACTAACGGTTTCTCTGATATCTTTCACTTGAGATAAACCATTAAAAGCACACTGGAGTAGTTGGTTGTCGGTGTTTTCATTGAGCTGAGCCTGAGTTTCTACTAGTAATTCATTCAGGTTATTATTCTCAGATTCAAGCTTTTCGTTCTCTTGCTGTAATAGCTGTACTTGTTGGCGTAATGCTTGAAGTTCTTGTTCTTGCTGTTGATTATTGAAAAAGTTACCGAACACAGCGATTCCCTCACAAATAGAAATTAGAACTAGACTATCAGCATGATCTAAAAAGCGCCAGAAATTAAGTACACTAAGTTCTTGGTGTTTGACGAATTATTTTATGTGATTTGTCATAATACATGACTGAGTCGGCACGGTGCATAATTTCATCTGGCGATTCTTCAGAAGTTATTTGCGCCAAGCCAATACTTACTCCCACACCAAACTCAAATATTTGTTTTGATAACTTGTGCCTTAACACTTCAATGTTTTCAGGTTGGTTTTTGCTAAAAACAACAAATTCATCTCCGCCAAGCCTAAAACAGTTATCATTGCCAAACTCACATTTTAAGGTG
>CAYZOE010000011.1:46964-65578 GCA_964479805.1 uncultured Pseudoalteromonas sp.
TTCATCTCCGCCAAGCCTAAAACAGTTATCATTGCCAAACTCACATTTTAAGGTGTTTGAAATCAAGATTAGTACTTCATCACCAGTTTGATGGCCATATTTATCATTCGCAGTTTTAAAATTATCTAGATCAAAATAGAGTAAAAAGGGATGGTTTTTACTCAAAGAAGTAAAGTTTTCAAAGCAAGATTTTCGGTTTCCGAGTTGGGTCAGGTGATCATGATTTGCTTCAAAGCTCAGTTTTTCTTCAAGTATTTTACGCCGTTTGATCTTGTTATTAAGCTTGTTATGGTTTTTCTTTCGTGATGAATTACGTTGTAAAGCAGTACACAGGTTAAGATCAAGCCAACCTTTTTGAGTAATGTATCAGCGACCAACAGAGAAAGCGTATCCTTGCTTAAAATGTCATTGAGTACATCAAGAAATAGTCCAACACAGTACATTGCCCAGGCGGCGACTAAAAAGCGATTACTAACATACTGCGCGCCATAACCGATTAAAAAACCAGTACAAGAAAACCAAAACAATTCTTCAAATGCATCAATGTAGACGCCAGGTTTCTTTAAAAGTAAAAAAGCTAAGCATAAAGTGATAATTATTATAAGTGCATAAAAAATATTTAAACTTCATCTGCTACATCTAATATAAGCTACATACTACATACTACATACTACATACTACATATAGCAGATTTGATGCTTAAATGTTGCTAGAAAGTTCAATTTGTTGTGCGATCATGAACAAGTGACTTACAAATAACACTGAAGTCAATATAAAACGCATTTTATGGTAATCCTTATGATAAGACTGCCATGCTGTCATACCTCGCTCGAAAAGGAGTATTAATGGGTAGCAAATAGCCAAATATGCTAAGGTAATTGTGGTATCAGCAAAAGTCAAAAGGGGAAAGGGAATAATAAGTAAGACGGCCATTACAGCATGAGTTATGCTTTGTTCTCCAGGGCGCCACATTACGCCTGCACAGAATGCTGAAATCCCGAGACTATAGAATGTAAATGCTTGGATTAATGCTTCACTACTGCCAAGTATTAAACTACCAAATATACATGCTAAAAATGGCAAAACACCATAATAGCCTAGCTGTACATGATTTGAGAAAGAGTGCATGGATGTTCCAAAATTAAATGTTACTAATTCAGTATGATACCAGTTTTAAAAACAACTAGATCAATCATTCTTGTTTGTAAGCAAAGAAATGTTTAGCCGGGTAAATAACCAACAACTTTGAAAAATGAAACTGTCCTGGCATTATTTATAATTGGCAGTAGTAATAAATTCTTGAAACGCCTCACACCAAATTACAATATTCGAATAGTCGTTTATTTTTATATGTTGCGGTACCGCAGATATAAAGCCATTGAATGACTTTACTTCTCCTACTCTGACCATTTTTTGTTTATGTTGAAGAAATTGAGCTTCGTCTTCTACAAAAGTAGGTGATAAATAAATCTGGTAGTCAGGACCTGGAGCTAATTTGCCTTGAAAGACGATATTTTTGTCGGAAAGAGAAAAGGTACCTTCTCCGAAGTGAAGAAAATCAGAGCCGCT
Organism: uncultured Pseudoalteromonas sp.; assembly: GCA_964479805.1. Taxonomy (GTDB): domain Bacteria; phylum Pseudomonadota; class Gammaproteobacteria; order Enterobacterales; family Alteromonadaceae; genus Pseudoalteromonas. Next base: position 48,534 of record CAYZOE010000011.1, read on the forward strand.
CAATGAATCCTTGATTGTTGCCTGATATTTTGTATTTAAAGTTGCAGTGGCAAATTCTAGCATGCTGGGCGAAGGTGGGGCCATCATGATGGGTAACGTGTAAACACCACTTACAAAACCAAATAAGAAGATTAATGTAGCTGATACAAAAAGTTTTAGTTTCTTCAAAACATACCCTGAACATATTATTTTTTTAAGAAGTATAGCCGCTTGTTACGTTTCTAGCTCGAATTAATACTGAGTAGAAGCGATGAACTTTTTAGCCCTCATGATATTTGTCTAGGTGCTAGTGTTTCTTTTTCTTGCTTTTTTCTTTTTCGGGCAACATACAAAAACCAAGTGAGGAAACAACATAGACTAGGATTAATGAATTCCCGATAATCAGTACATGCTTGTCGTTGACAAGTAGCCATAATGTAGCGAGCAATACACAAGCAACAGTAAGATGAGTAGTGAGGGCTTTTAGTTTACTGCGAATCATAAAAATCAGCACAATTTAATATACAGAAATTATACCGATGTCAGATAAAAAAAACGACTGCTATATTACTAATAAATAAAATGATACCCGAGTCAAATTCTAAGGTTATTGATGTTTTTTATTGCTATAATTGGGATATAAAATTTAACACTTAAAGCTCGTTTGGATTAGTCATTTATTTCATATCTAAACGTAAGTTTTAATGTTTGGTTTATATTTATACTTTTAACCATTAGAGGTTCATTTGGTCAATGTTTTTGGTGCCTTCAGGCGACTTGACTTAAAACGCTTAGTTTTGATACTGGCTTTCTTTGGTGTGCTTCTTACACTTGGAAATGTGCTATTTGCGGTTTATAAAGTTCAAAAAGACTTGATAGTCAATGATACCCTAGATGCAAATAGAATCTATGCGAGCAAAATAGCGAATGTAACGGACCTTTTTTTGAGTTCGGTATTATCTCAGCTCGAATACACCTCTGATTCCTTAAAAAACAATCATGATGACCCGACTCTTTTACAAATTGAATTAGAGCGTTTGTTGAAACAAACAGATAGTTTTAATTCAACTATTTTTGTTGATAAGCATGGTAAAGTGCGTGCCGTTTCTCCCTCATCTCTGAACTTAGTCAATACTTATATTGAAGGCGAAAAAGCACTAGAGCCGCTAACTAGACAACAAACGTATATCTCAGAACCTTTCTTATCTCCAGTCGGAAATTTAATCGTTAGTATCACTTCACCAGTGTTTGATAGCCAAAAAAGATTTGTAGGTTTTGTTGGTGGTGCTATTTACCTTCAAGAAAAAAATATTCTCAATCAAATACTCGATAAGCACCATCATAATGACGACTCTCATACGTACGTTATCGACCAAAATGGTCATATTATCTTTCATAAAGATATAACAAGAATTGGTGAAAAGATCATAAATAACCAGATAGTAGATGCGGTTTTGGCTGGTATATCAGGTAGCATGATTGCTGACAACCTTCACAATCAGAAAATGCTAGCGGGATTCGCACCAGCTAAGTTACCTAATTGGGGAATTGTTTCACAAAGCCATAAGTCAGCTACGTTAGATAAAATTTGGAATACTATCGTTGATGTCCTGTTGAGCACATTACCTCTTATAGTAATGACTTTGCTTATTATTCTTTTGTTTGGAACTAAAATCGCTCAACCATTAGCAAGCTTGGCTCAAGCATTAAAAGAAGAAGGTCTTGATAGTCAATTTGACGTCAATAAAATTAATACTTGGTATTTTGAAGCCGATTATCTAAAACAAGCATTCTTATCAAGCCACAAACGAATTGAACAAACTATTCAAAGACTTGATCAAGATAGACAAAAAGATCAATTAACTCAGTTGTTAAACCGACGTGGTATGGAGAATGCCATATCGTACTTTTTGGCAAACGAACAAGCATTTTCAGTACTTGCACTAGATATAGACCATTTTAAGCGAGTAAATGATACTTACGGGCACGATATCGGCGATATTGTCATCAGAGAGTTTGCTGCACTTATGCAAAATTGCGCCCGAGAGCAAGAACTTGTTTGTCGCTCAGGAGGAGAAGAATTTTTAATTTTCTTGCCAAATGTAGAGCTAGATGTCGCATACAGAATCGCTGAGAGGCTTCGGCTTAGCATCGCTAACTTTAAGTTTCAGCAAGTGGGAAGCGTAACGACTTCGATAGGTATATCTCGTTGGCCTAATTTTAGTGAAGACATAGATGCTGTTTTAAAGCAGGCTGATAAAGCACTTTATAGTGCCAAAGAAGCTGGTAGGAATCGTACCCACATAGCAGAGCAAGCTTACTCAAACTAGATATCTACAATTCTTGTTTTCATTTGTTGACATCTTGAAGGTGAATAATGGCGCTTATTTAGTTATCATGCGCGCTCCAGACTACCAGTGAGTCTAAGATTTATAAGAATAGGAGCGTGTAAATGGGTAATTTAAAAGTACCCCATACCTTGATTTTGTTATTGGGCATGATGGTTGTGGCGTTATTTGCAACCTGGGTTGTGCCACAGGGTTTTTTTGAAACAAGTACGACTGACTCAGGTCGACAAATGGTTGTGGCAGGTACTTATGCACAAGTTACAGACAAAACTTATCTCACACCATGGGATCTATTAACTTCTATTCCTCGCGCTTTTGCTGCAGCGCAAGATGTAATTTTCTTTGTATTAATTGTGGGGGGCGTTCTCGCAATCGCGCGTGCAACAGGTACTGTTGACGCATTGATTGGTCGTCTTTTAGAAAAGCATGGTACTAAACCACAGCGCCTTGTTTTCATGGTTGTATTTTGTTTTGCACTTGCGTCGAGTGCAATCGGAACAGCGGGTGAGTACATTCCATTTGTATTAATCCTAGTTGGCCTTTGTAAGGCGATGCGTTTAGATGCAATGACAGCAGTAGGTATGATTGTAGCGGGTTATGGTATCGGTTATGGTGTATCAGCATTTAACCCATTCACAGTATTGATAGCTCAACAAATTGCTGAATTGCCTCAATATTCAGGCGTTTGGTTACGTTTTGCTATTTTCATTCCATTCGTTTTTATTGGTTTTCACCATGTTTGGAGCTACTCCCAAAAAGTATACAAAGATCCAAGCAAATCTATGATGATAGGTGTTCCGTGTCCTCTAGAAGGTCAAGAAAAACCGTCTTATCCGCAGTTAAATAAACGCCATCAGATGATCTTAGGTAGCTTCATCATAACGCTTGTTATTGCTATCTGGGGTATTTCTACGAAAGGTTGGTACCTTACACAATTAGGTGGTGTTTTTATCGCTTGGGGTGCAGTAGTTGCAGTACTAGGTAAGTTATCTGCTGATGAAACTGCAAATCGTTTCATCGAAGGGGTATCAGACCTTGTTTCGACGGCAATCTTAATCGGTGTTGCCCGTGGTATCGCATTGGTGTTGGAAGATGGTCAAATTTTACATACATTGGTTCATGCAATGTCTCTTCCGCTTTCTTACGTTGGCGCTGAAATGTCAGCAGTAGGCATGTTAATCATCCAAACTTTATTAAATACTTTTATACCATCAGGCTCAGGTCAAGCTTATGTGACTATGCCATTGATGGCACCTTTGGGTGATTTAGTCGGTGTACCCCGTCAGGTTGCTGTGCTTGCATACCAGTTTGGCGATGGCTTCTCAAATATGATTATTCCAACAAATGCCGTACTAATGGGTATTCTCGGTATGGCGGGTGTACCATATACACATTGGTTTAGATTCTGTTTGCCACTTATGTTCAAACTTATGGCCGCAGCTTCCCTTGTACTAGTTTTAGCAGTTATTGGTGGTTATGGTCTGGATGTTCAGCCTGTCATTCAGTAGCCACACTGTTTTAAATCGCTGCAATAGTCTATTGTTGCGGCGATTTATCTTCATCTTTTTATCTGACAACAAAACACTTCAAAACCATTCTTTTATTATCACGACTCGTGAATTTTTATACGACGTTTAATTAGTCGAGCCCATGACTTCTTCTTTTTACCATCTATTGAAGAGCATAGTTGATTTTTTAAAGTTGATCGCTTTTTTATTGATACGCTTATCGATGACAAGAAAAAGTAAACCATGGTCAAATACCATATTGAACTAGGCAATGATATCTGAACACCATTAATTGGATAAGGAATTGAACAAAAAGCCCAGGTTGACATGTTAAAGCAACTTGGATGTCATCATATGCAGGCTTTTTATGGTACAACTCGACCTTTATAAGTTTGTTTAGATATGTTTGAGAGATATAAGTAATTGTTAGGCACTCACCAGGTTGAGTGCCTATGCATTAGAGTAATTATAAGTTTGGTTTTAACACATCATACAGAGCGTCTATATGATCATTTCTGTCGTTTAATGCTGCAATATAACGATACTTTTCGCCACCAGCCTCTTCGAAAATCTCGCGATTTTCATCTTCAAGTTCTTCTAGTGTTTCTAAACAGTCTGCGCTGAATGCAGGACTGATTATGGCAATATCTTTTATGCCTTCCTTAGGAAAAGATTCTAGGGTTGCATCAGTGTATGGCTTTAACCATTCAGCTTTACCAAAGCGACTTTGAAAAGTTGTCATCACGAGGTCTTTATCTAAACCTAACTTCTCAACCACTAAGCGCGTGGTTTGATGACATAGACAGTGATAAGGGTCGCCATGGTCCAAAAATTGTCTTGGCATACCATGGTATGAGAAAACGATTTTTTGTGGCGTTCCATGTTTATCAAGGTCTTCTTGAATACTATTGGCAAGAGATTCAATATAAAGTGGGTTTGTGTGATAGCCATTAATAAAGTGAAGCTCGGGCACCCAACGCCATTTTTTTAAAACACGTGCAATCGCGTCAAATGTTGAACCTGTCGTCGGGCTTGAGTACTGAGGGTACAAAGGAAACACAATAATGCGAGTAATGCCTTTGTCTCTAAGTTTTTCTAAACCTGCCTCGACTGAAGGATTGCCATAACGCATCGCGAGCTCTACCTCTACATTATGATTATGGGCTTTTAACTTTTCGGCAATTTTGTCAGCTTGCTGCTGAGAAATATGGATAAGAGGTGAGCCGTTCTCAGTCCAGATACTTTTATAAGCTTTTGCCGACTTTTTAGGCCGAACTCGTAAAATTATGCCATGAAGGATCAATAGCCATATTAGGCGCGGTATTTCGACAATTCTGGGATCAGATAAGAACTCGGCCAAATAAACACGTAAGGCTTTTGGCGTTGGCGCATCTGGACTTCCTAGATTGGTTACCAAAATACCAGTCTTTTTATTAAAACGACCCTCATGCGGGTTGTCAGTGATCGCAGAAAAACGAGACACAAAATGCTCCTTTATAAGTTACCATTCTTTTAAAAAAGTGAGACGGTGTTGAGAGTGTAAGATTTTACAAGATTTTCAATACGTTCGACACCATAAAGGGGATCATTCTTGTATAAGAACAAAGTGTAGAAACTTTTATAGTTATTTAGTATTAAATTTTGCGTTAATTATTAAATATTGTTTGCGTAATAAATAATTTATTAGTAGATTTCGAGCCCCGATATCAATCTAAATTCTGCTGTTTTACATCAGAGGGGCATAATGAGAAATAACCAGCCAATCACCGTAAATCGAAAAACCTTTTCTTCTGATGTGAAATTAATCTCTGTCACTGACTTACAAGGTAACATTATCGAATGTAATGAAGAGTTTATTGACATCAGCGGCTTCAGCAGAGAAGAACTGATTGGTCAGCCACACAATATTATCCGTCACCCTGAGATGCCCGAAGTGGCATTCAAAACCATGTGGTCTGAGCTAAAACAAGGAAAACCTTGGATGGGCTTGGTTAAAAACCGTTGTAAAAATGGTGACTACTATTGGGTAGACGCTTATGTCACTCCTGTCACCGAGCAAGGAAAAGTTATAGGATACGAGTCGGTAAGAAGCGTACCGAGTGAATCAGCAATCACACGTGCTGAACGTATTTACGCCCAAGCTAAAAAAAGTAAAAGTGAATTTAACTTTCGCATCGATACTTACTATGCAGCACTTGCCGCTATAGTGTTGCTTTGCGGGTTAGCATTTATTTCAGGTTATCAAACAGCGGCTTTTGTATCATGTATTGTTGCGACAATTTTGACTCTCGTTCTTAAAAGCAAACAGAAGAACTTCTATTTTAGAGCATTAAGCAATGAGCTATCGACAAGTTTTAGTGATGATATTTCTAAATCTATTTATTCGACTTATCCAAGCGATATTGCTGACTTACACGTTCGAATTCTCAGTGAGCGAGCGCACTTAGACACTGTTGTTACACGTATTGCTGATGCTGCAAAGCATGTGTCTAAAGGAGCAAACTCTTCTTTGTTGATGGCTCAAAATGCAAATTCACAACTAGCACAGCAGCAATTACAAACCGAGCAAGTCGCGACTGCTATGAACGAAATGAGCATGACCATTAGCGATGTGTCGAGTCATGTTCAAGCAACGGCTGAACAAGCAGGGCAATCAAACGACCTTGCAACACAAAGTGCTGAATACAGTGAGCAAACCAAGTGTGCGATAGAGTCATTGACGAATACCGTTTTAAATATCAAGCAATCTGTCGAAGGTGTATCAAAGCAAACCTCACGTATCGCAGATGCGGCACAATTTATTGAACAGATCGCTGAGCAAACTAACTTGTTAGCTTTAAATGCTGCGATTGAGGCTGCTCGTGCAGGTGAGCAAGGGCGAGGCTTTGCTGTCGTTGCTGATGAAGTTCGCAGTCTTGCTAAAAGAACCCAGCAATCTACACAAGAAATCCAAGGAATTATCAATGAATTATCTCAAAGTACAGAGCATGCAGTTATAGTGGCTGAACAAGGTGAGCAAGAGTCTCAGCAGGGCATGACTCATTTGTTACAAAGCAGCGATATGTTGGTTAAAATTAATGGATCGATTGACAAAATTAATGATATGTCATTGCAAATTGCAGCAGCCATCGAAGAGCAAGCAAATGTTTCAGATGATATTAATCAGCAAGTCGTTAATATTGCTTCACTAGCGAGTGACAGTTTAAACAGCGCTTCAAGTGTTGAGCAAGCAAGCCAAACACTCACCAAAGTTTCTAAAGATATGGTTGAATTAGTCGTGCGTTTTAAACGCTAAATACCACGTGAAACAGTTGGTATATCAACCCTGATGATAAGCTCGTTGGTATTATTTGGGGTTGATAATATGCTATCTTAGCTAAGCAGTTGTTAACATGGAATTTCGCATCATGACCGAGTCGGTGCTTCATCAAACCTTAGCGCAATATTTTGGCTTCTCAAAATTTAGACCAGGCCAAGAACAAACAATTACCCAGTTAGTAAACGGCCATTCTAGCCTTGCTATCTTCCCAACGGGTTCAGGCAAGTCCCTATGCTATCAACTAACAGCATTACATTTACCCGATTTAACGTTAGTTATTTCACCTTTACTGGCCTTGATGAAAGATCAGCTAGAGTTCTTAAAAAGCAAAGGTATTAATGCTGCGAGTTTAGATTCCACGTTAAGCCGAGAAGAAAGTCAGTCAGTGATGCAAAATGTCAGAAATGGCAGCACCAAGGTGTTGATGATTTCGGTTGAGCGTTTTAAAAATGAGCGCTTTAGAGAATTTATTAAGCAAGTTCCAATTTCTATGCTGGTAGTTGATGAAGCGCACTGTATATCTGAATGGGGTCATAATTTTAGACCCGACTACCTTAAGTTACCTGATTATCGTAACGAATTAAACGTTCCTCTGGTGCTGTTATTAACTGCGACAGCCACCAAAAAAGTAAAGCTAGATATGGCAAGCCGTTTTGATATAAAACCTGAGCATATTGTTCAAACTGGTTTTTATCGCGCTAACCTGGATCTAAGCGTATATGCCTATCCCGAAGAAGAAAAAATCCCAGCGCTTATAGGCTATTTAAAACAGCAAACTGGGGCTGGGATTGTTTATGTAACGCTGCAACAACAAGCCGAGCAAGTAGCCAAGCAATTACAGGCAGCAGGCATTAATGCTGCTGCATATCATGCAGGTTTGGACGATGGTCTTCGTCAAAACATTCAAAATGATTTCATGGATAACCAAAAACAAGTGATTGTAGCAACCATTGCGTTTGGTATGGGTATAGATAAATCAGATATCCGTTTTGTGGTGCACTATGACTTGCCGAAATCGATAGAAAATTATAGCCAAGAGATCGGGCGAGCAGGCCGTGATGGACAATTTTCAGAATGTATCACTCTAGCAAATTTAGATGGTGTTGCTACGCTTGAGAACTTTGTATATGCCGATACGCCTGAACAAACGAATATTCAATCACTGATTGATGAAATTCAATCTCAGCAACAGCATGGTTTTTGGGAAATGCAGGAGCTCAATGCTTCTAAGGTCAGTAATATAAGGCTCCTTGCGCTTAAAACTCTGTTGGTGCAACTCGAATTAAAAGGTGTGATTGAAGCTAAATATGCCTTTTATGCCGACTTTAGATTTAAATGGTTGCATACAGAGCACAAAATCTTAAGCATGTTTGATACAAATCGGCAGCAATTTATCCAGCAAATATTTGCCAACACACAATTTAAAAAAGTGTGGGGCACTGTTGATATACAAGCCTTAGTGCAACAAGGGCAAGACAGAAATCGTATTGTTGCCGCCTTAGATTATTTACATGAGCAAGGGCTCATTGAGCTTGAATCAAAGCGTATGATGCAAGTGTATCAAGTTAATGAAAGTAAATTAGTCCAGACAGATTTAGCGAAAGAGCTTGCAGAGTATTTTTTAGAGAAAGAGCAAGCTGAAGTTAAGCGTATCGCTGCTATGCTTCGCTTCTTTGAGTTAAATACGTGCCTGAGTTACAACTTGGCAAGATATTTTGATGACGTAAATGCGCCAGAGCAGTGCGGTCACTGCTCAGCGTGTCGTGGGCAAGTTGCTAAATTAGCGCAGTCTAAATCAACTGAGTTCCCATCAGATGAAGCATTAAGAAACGACTTAAATGCATTGAGGCAACATTTAATGCAAATAGGTGTCGCGCCAAGCTTAGCAATACTTACCCGTTTCTTAACGGGCATGACTTCACCTTTGTCGACCTCTTCGAAATTTAGACAACGTTCTGGGTTTGGTAGTTGCACAGACATTCGTTATCAAGAGGTCTTGGGTAAAATCAAACAATTAGGATTTGGGGCTTAAGAGTGCGCAAAGACATTGAACAGCTATATCATATTTCACAAAAACCAAAACGACATATAATTGGTTTAATGAGTGGTACTTCACTTGATGGACTAGACATCGCTTTATGTGAAATCAGCGGTTGTGGCTCGAGTACCGAAGTGATTTTGAAGCACTTCAAAACAGCGGATTACTCTGAAGAAGTCAAAAGCAAAATCAGAACGGTCTTTGCCAAGTCACAAGTATCTCTAGAATACCTCACACTTCTAAACCCTTGGATTGGGAATTATCACGGCAAACTGGTCAACCAAGCTTTAAAAGAATGGCAAGTTAATCCCAATGACATAGACGCCATAGCCAGTCATGGTCAGACTATTTATCACTGCCCGCAGCACCAGCATGACTTTGAAGACTTTGCCAATGCTACCTTGCAAATCGGTGATGGCGATCATCTTGCTTTTGAGACGGGCATACTCACTTTGAGCGACTTTAGACAAAAGCACATTGCAGCGGGTGGTGAAGGTGCGCCCCTAGCACAGTTTGGCGATTACTTTTGTTTCTCGTCGAACACTGAACACCGCATTTTATTGAACCTAGGTGGCATCGCAAATATCACTTACTTACCAAAGGCAGGCAGCTTCGACGACATTTTATGTAGTGATTTGGGCCCTGGTAACACCATCATGGACGCCTATATGCAGAAGCATTTTGATCTAGCGTTTGATAGTGATGGCGCTATTTCTTCGAAAGGCAGGGTTAACTTAGCTTTATTATCTGAACTTCTAGATACTGATTTTGCTGAGTTAAATCTTCCTAAATCAACAGGACCAGAGGTTTTTAATTTAGCTTACTTACAAGCTGCACAAGAAGGCTCAAACACAACTCACTTGAAACATGAAGATGTTATGGCAACTTTATGTGAGTTGAGTGCTTTATTGATTGCTGAACAGCTAAATCAACTTTCAGAAGATAAAGAGATAAACGTGTATGCCAGTGGCGGTGGAGTGCACAATCCAACATTGATAGAAAGAATTAAGGAGTTAGTTTCTACGCGTGTCGTCATTGAACGGAGCAATAAGATTAATTTAGACCCAGATGCAAAAGAAGCGATTTTATTTGCTGTGCTGGCAAACGAGTGTTTAGTTGGTAAATCGATTGAATTTGGAGTAAGTATGGGTAAATTATCGTTTCCCGAATAATCTAAGTTTAATTTTGTTTGATAAATGCAATAGTGTTAAAGCTCTAATTTTAGAGCTTTTTTTCATTAATTTGACTCATTCCTCTCTTACAAAATCACCTGTGTCTTTTTAATAATCTTACTACTCAATTAAGAGAAAGTGGAATTTTCTTTATATTTCAATGTTTAATGATGAGGATTTTTTATTCCTAATTAGTATATGTAACAATTTAATTTAGTTGTTGCTAATAATAATAGTTATCATTAAGATCCGTTTCGATTTTAAACGGGATAATCAAATGAAATTAAAACTACTCTCTGTTGCGGTTAGCGCAATCATGCTGAGCGCCTGTGGCTCAAGTTCTTCTGAAGCAGATAAAAACACATCACCAATATTCTCTCAGTCTGAATTCACTTTATCTTTAAAAGAAGATAATTCTGCTTCTATCACTGTCTCTGCGTCAGATGCTGATGCACAAGTTCTTACTTACTCGATTGCGAATGCGCCAGCCAATGGTATTGCTGAATTAGACCCTTCGACCGGTAAGATAGACTACATACCGAATGATAACTTTTTTGGGGAAGATAGCCTTGAAGTGGCTGTAACGGATGGAACTGAAACGGTTAAAACAGTACTTAAGATAAACGTTGAATCTGTAAATGATGCACCAGTCATCGAAATTGATAAAGTGTTGATCAGTGGTGCAGAAGTCAAAAAAGGCTTTGTGTCTGCTACTGATATTGAACAAGATTTATTAACCTATTCTATTACTCATTCACCAGAAAATGGTGAGCTTGAAATAAATAGTCAAACAGGTGAAATTACTTATACGCCGCAGTCATTAACCGTTGCTGAAGATAAGTTTGAGTTAACAGTGACAGATAGTGATGATGCTTCTGTTAGCAAAGAAATCGTGATAGCCACCGGTTTAATCACGAATTCTGATCGTGCATATTACTATTACGCTAGTAGTCAATCGCATCTAAAGCGTGCTGAGAGCATGCTGCCACAAGTTAAAAACGATGTGAATTTAGGTTTGCTTAATGCAAATTTAGCTTCAGGCTATGCCGCTGCGGGTTTAACCAAAGAAGTAGGAAGGTTTTTAACCGAAAGTGCGATCGTTAAAGAAGAGCAGCTTGCTGATGCACTTCTTTCAGTCTCAAATCATTACAACAATCAAGGCCTATACACAGAGGCAAATGCATTTAGGTTAAGAGCTAATAACCTTTATACGAAACATATCGCAGATAAAGGGTTGGCCAATTTCAGCTCAAACGATCAAATGTTTTTTGATGAATTGGCTATTTCTTACAGGCAGGCCGGTGAGTTTGAGCTTGCCAATCAGAGCTACAATATTCTTGATATTTTATTCAAGACGATTCTAGATAGCGATGCGACAACACAAGCATTACGACTGGTTTTTGCTTTTAGAGATTCAGTTGATTCTGAAATCGAATACTGGCAATCATCCCGTAACGAATCCGACAAGTTGAGAGCTGTTGAAATGAATGACCGTTTATACGGTTACTCTAAATTGATTGCAGCAAGGGAAGTTCGTAACGACAGAAACGGTAATCTAGGAAAGTTTTATCATAGCGTCCGTCAAGTAGCTTTAGGTTTTGTAATTGATAACTATATTAAGCTAGGTGAGTTAGAAGCCGCGAAACCGGCTTTACTTGATGGTTTAGCACTTCATGGCGTGGTGGGCATTGATGAAAACTACCCAATCCTTGCAGATGAACATGCTGACGTAACACATGCAGAGTACCCGTTTGGATTAGTTGATATGGCTACTCGCTTTGTGGTGTTGTATCCAGAACTTAGCGTAGAAGATACTCTGGCTGTTAAATATAACGAAACCAGTTTCTACAGAATTATGCTGATTGAAGATGCTGAAGAAGCACGTTTAATGGCGAGTGTTCGTAATGCAACAAATAAAGATGACGTATTGCAAAAAGTACTAAACACCCGTGATGATGAGAATCTTAGACCACTATTTACTAATTTGCTTGCCTTTAATGCTTCAAATCCAGGCGCTGCGGCAATCTTAATTGAGCAAGGTGAATATGAGGCAGCAGGCAAGTTTGTTTTAGAAGCATTAAATGTATTGAAAGACGAAAAATATCTAGCTCAAAATCTTGATTCAACACCATTTGTTACGGGTGCTACGGGATGTAACCTTCTACTTAATACTTTTGTGGAGCTTAATAGGTTAACCGCTGAACAAAAGTATAAAACTAACGCGACTGATGCACTTGCGACATGCCGTGACATTGCAAATACACATTACTCTACTCCTCAGAGCACAGATGTTTTAATCGAAGACGTTGCGCAAGCACATTTAGATTTAATTAAACATCATGGACTGCTTGGACAAGAAAGCCAAGCAGAGTCAGTGATTGCAAAGGTAAAAGCGTCTATTCAAGCCTATGATGAGAAAGAGCTAAGCGAAAAAACGAAAGACACAATGCAACTTGCTGTGAGTTTGGCTAGAGGCGGTATGCACAGTACTGCAAATCAATATTTGGCTGAGGCTATTGCCCTTATAAAACAGCTTGAAAATAATATTGACGCTGAATATCAATTTATTTCGACAAAAGACTTCTTTAATGAATCGAGTTATAGAGATTTAAACTTTGTTGCCCTCCAAAGTGCGATTAAGCAATCAGCGGGTCAAAATAATAATTTTGCTGCTGAGTTAAACAAAGCCAATGCGCTGTGGGCAGAGCTAGTAACGTGGAATATAGCAAGATTAGATGCGAATGGCTCTATACAGCAAAAAGCGACTTTTTATACAGTGTATTCAGATCAACTCATAAAACTGGGTCAATTTGAACAAGCACTTGCGTTAAAAGATAAATCAGGTTTAGGTGAGGTTGAAATAGATTCAATTATCAACCAAGTTGCCAATGCACTCAGTGTTTTAAATCAATTCGTAACAACGAATATTGCGACTGTAGATACAGATGGTGATGGCAAAGCGAACTTCTTTGCACCTTTTGCAACCGAGCAAATGATCACTGAGTCTGGGATAGAGTTAGACCTTGATAGTGATAACGATGGTGTCAATGACGACCAAGACGCATATCCTTTAGATGCATCTAAAAAGTAGTCATGAAGCATACATTTTATATAGGAGCGGTTAGCCTTGTGCTAACTTCTCCTGCTTTCTCAAATGAAGAAAGTAAATCATCGGCGACGCAAAAGCACATTGAAAAGTCTGAATTTGTTCAATGCGACACGCAATCAAAGTCAGACAAATGTGGTTCACTTCTCGAAGTAATAGAAGTACGAGGCGATAAAATTAACCCAATTTCTTTCTCGAGTAAGGGGCGCTACAACCTTAATCGTAAAATGATTGAAGATTATCGATTCGGTAATGGCAATCTGAATGAGGTACTGGCAATACTTCCGGGAGTGCAATATGCCGAATCAGCACAATCGGCCGATCAGGTTTCAAATATCCGTCCATCAGAGGTATCTATATCTGGTGCCTCAGGTGCACAAACTGCCTATTTAATCGATGGTGTTTCAAATAACTCTTTGTTAAATGACTCAAGCGAAATGTCAGATAAAGATCTTCTGGATGACGTTGTTGGCCACAGTCAGGAAATTTTTTTAAATCTTGAGTTGGTTGAAAGCATTGAAGTGTATGACAGCAATGTGCCAGCAAAATATGGCGCGTTTTCAGGTGGCGTTGTGATTGCCGACACCAAAAAGATTGCTGATGAATTAGAAGCGGGTTTTAGTTTTAGAAAAACTGCAGACAGCTTTGTTGAGTACAATCGGTTTTATTCACCCACACATGATGGTCGAATTAAAGACAAAGATGCTGTGTTCGAAAAAGGTGCTTACAGTGCATATGTGTCTTCACCAATTACAGGTGACTTAAGCTTTCTTGCCCAGTTTCAGCTATTAAGCTCTAAAGAGAGTGTAGAACGCGTTGGTGATCTAAAGATTGAGCGACAAGAAAACTATAATGCACTGCTTAAGTTTGAATATGAGGTGACAGCAAATGACACGCTTACCCTAAATCTTTTTCATGGACCATACAGTGGAGAGTATTTTGCTGATACTGCGAAAAATTCACCTTATTCCGTAGAGGGTGGTGGAAAAAAAGCGTCTTTAAAATGGGAGGGAGAAAGATCATGGGGGGCTTTTGAAAACCTACTTGTGTACAAACAAAGTCAGAACTCAAAAGATGCGCAACCAGCTTGGTTTGTTTGGTTAAATCAACCGGGTAAAGCGCTCCCTGAGTCTCACTATAATGCTAATTTCCTTGAAGGGGGTTTTGGCGATATTGAGAAAAATCAACGCACAGTACTGTTTAAACATGACTTTGAGTTTTTAGAGATAATCTCAAATGGTTTAGTTCATCAAACCAATGTTGGTTTTGAATATGAGTATTTATATTCACAGTTTAATCGATTAGAAGACTCTATTAACTTCAATGATGCCGTCTCTGCTGCAAATATTAACTGCGCAGGCTACACCATAGATTGTATTGAGAGTGTATATAAAAAACCGCTTTCACAGATAGAGGAAGAGTTAGGAAGACCGCTCGATTTCACAGATGAAAGCGATTTACTGCTATACAGTGAGAATATTATTGCGTCTGGCCAGTATTTTCAGGGCAGAACCGTCATACCTGCTGCTGAGTCCGAAGCAAACATGAACAAGTTCTCGGCCTATGTCGATCATGAAATACAATGGCAAGACTTAGTTATTGCTACAGGTCTTCGTTATGATTTCAATGACTTTTTTAAAAATCATAATGTTTCTACGAGGCTAAGAGGCTCTTACAACTTTTTTAATGATGGTGCTCAATTCGTCTTTGGCGCGAGTCGTTATTATTCTAATGACGGCCTAAATTACAAATTAAACGAAGCGAAATTACCCACTTATAACGAGTATAGAGCCGCATTTAATAATCGGGTGTTAAATTGGCAAAGCGCTTTGAAAAACAGAGGCCATCGCCATGTCTACGAACACCTGAAAACCCCATACAGTGACGAGTTTACTCTGGCTTATCGTCATCAACTGTTCGGTGGCACTGTGGAGTTGAAATGGATAAACAGAAGAAATAAAGATCAAATTAATCGAGAAAAAGGGTTTAACGATTCGGGAGAATCAATCTTATATGGTGCCAATTCAGGTTACAGTCAATATGAGCGTTACTCACTGTCTTGGATGGCATCATTTGATAATCAGCATGTACAATTTAACGTGTCACACGTGAAGAATGTCACGGATGAAAAAACCTTTGATGGTGAAGCGCGCACTTGTCCTGATTTTCCAAAGTGCTTTTTAAACTTTGACTACAACACTGATGAGCTGGTATTTCTTGCAAATAGTAGCATCAAAAGTTCAACAGTACCGAGTTCTCAATACGCGTTAGTAACTAAACATGACCTTGATTTAGTCAAAAAAGATTTTAATCGCCCCATTATTGCCAATTTGAGTTGGGGAGGGCGCTTTGGAAACTGGTCTGTTTCTTCATTTATTCGATATCACTCTAAGCAAGATGCACTTTACAACACAGGCACAACTGAATCAGTGAAGAGTGCTTCATCTTTATGCGATGGTTGCCAACCCAGTGAAACTCGCTACCCGGTTTATAGTATTCAAGAAAGACCTGCTTACTGGTTATTGAGTGGCAGTATCAAATATTCGGTACCTCTAGTTGGTAAACACACACTGGCTTTCTCTTTCGAAGGTGAAAATTTACTTAACAAGCGCACCTACCAAGTGGCGCCATTTTCGACGGGTTTAGAGCTTGGGCGTCGTTTTTGGCTTGGATTAAATTACACATATTAAAAAACATATCAATACATATATATAATAGGAAATATCATTATGACATCACTAGTTTTGACTACTGCCGTTGTTGCGTCACTTTGCTATGAACCCGAAAACGATGTTCATGCAATTCAATTAGAAAAATATGAACTGGGCAATGAGTTTATATTCGCTCGTAAAGAAGAGAAGGAGCATTGTATTAGTGTGAAAAAGTCTCAGTTAAATGCTGCAAAAAAACTAGCAGCCACAGATCCAGAAATGTTTGAGCTAAAACACAAATAATATGCACCTTTTTTCTACCGTCATCACTCTGAAACTTATATTTTTGCCAATGTTATCATTGGCAAATGATATAAATATCGACGATTTAAGAAAGCAATACTCTCAACCCGCTCGTTTGTGGCCAAAGCCAACTTTAGATGAGGGCGTTGAGCATGTTGAGATTGGCTTAATACCAACACCAACTTTTCCAAAAGCTAACCCTTTTTCCAAAGAAAAGGTGCTTTTAGGGGAAAGACTATTTCATGATCCTAAATTGTCTCGTTCTGGACAAGTTGCTTGTGCAAGTTGTCATGATAGAGATTTAGGCTGGGCAGATGGTCGAACAGTGTCTTTTGGTCATGATAGATTAAAAGGTAGAAGAAACGCGCCAAGCATTGAAAACTCAGCATTTTGGCAAACGTTATTTTGGGATGGTAGAGCCGCTTCTTTAGAGGAGCAAGCTTTAATGCCGATCTTAAATCCTGTGGAAATGAATTTTTCAATTGAAGAGTTAGAACAAAGATTTAATCAGAGTAATGCTTACAAAGTAGAATTTAAAAATGTATTTAATGCTGATAGGGTGAAAGCAACAGACATTGCTAAAGCACTTGCCACTTATCAACGCACCATCTTGTCTAGGTC
>CAYZOE010000012.1:0-16139 GCA_964479805.1 uncultured Pseudoalteromonas sp.
AATTTTTGTTTTTACCTTGGCATGGCACTCATATGTTAAAGGTTTGCAAGTATTGAGAGCTTTTAAATAATCTGTTGGTGGTCTAGGTGTGCTTTTACATCCACCCAAAGCTGCGGTTAATAAGCAAAGTAATATTGTTTTTTTCAAGGAATGGTACCTACCTGTTGATAGAGTCGGCTTAAAGTTAACATGGCAAGGAGATATGACAAATTATAATGATAAGTCAATGGGTTGTGCTTTGTTGGTAGGGGGCTTCGCATGAAGTAATGCTACTTTGCTAATTATTTTTTCCGAGCTTTCCATGTGCCACCATATTGATAAGTGTCAGTATGCCTCTTTTTGACTTTTATCAAACAGGGCCCGCAAACAAACTGCCACGCCACATTACCATCAAATCGGCACCGATACATTACACTTTTAGCTTGTTGGCATTGCCCACAAAGTTTATGGCGGATACGCATAATAGTTAGTTCTTAATTTATGCTTCAATACGATGCTGTCGATAATCAGATCAAAACCTACCTTAATCAGTATAGAGTAGTTGGACCTGATTTAGTTAAATTGCTATATTCTCGAGCGTTAACAGTCGCTGCATATTTTATAAAAATATTTAGATGGCAGTTATCAAATAACAACATAGGGCTACGTTTTAAATGTGGCTATATCTAAGTGCATCACCTACAAATACAAACATTAAGACGATGGAACGTATGAAAAAAATCTTTTTTTTGATTAGCCTACTTACATTCTCAGTGACTTCTCATGCTGAATATGACCGTTATTGGCTAGAATTGAGCACTAGTTTTGTGGAAGGAAGTACATTTAAACTTAAAGCTAGAGACGGTAATACGGGATGGTCTCTTATTCATTCTAGGTATACAGAAGATAAATTTTTGGGTCCTGCAGACTATAACAG
Source organism: uncultured Pseudoalteromonas sp. (assembly GCA_964479805.1). Lineage (GTDB taxonomy): Bacteria > Pseudomonadota > Gammaproteobacteria > Enterobacterales > Alteromonadaceae > Pseudoalteromonas. The sequence continues at coordinate 917 of CAYZOE010000012.1, forward strand.
AGCAACTTTAGAAAAACTTGATACTGAGTATAGAGTGTATGGTGTATCAAAGTTTATCTCTGCACCTTTTAATTGGGGTTATGCTGAAGTAGGTCTTGGTTTGGGTTATGGCAATGGGTCATGGTCAGAAAACTGCAAGGATTATGAAGAAAGTTGGTTTGGTACCTCTCAAAAATGTGACTTAAAAGAAGGTGGAACTTTTGGTTTACCTTTTCATGCTTCAGCCACAGTGGGAAGATATATTGGTATTGGTGTGAATGTAGACGTATTTTTATCGTTAGAAAGAGGTACTGTTTCTCAGTTTGGCATCGTGATTCCTTTTGGGTTATTTACTAAGTAATTCAGAACAATCATAGGTTAGTGTGGTCATGATTTTTCGTTATAATACGTTATATTCTTAGAGTTAATTTTAAGTCGTAGATCGAGATAATATGGCTAGTACAGCGCATGCACTACACATTTTGGTAAAGCATAAAGAGCAAGCAGAAGACATCCTAAAGCAATTAAAAAAAGGTGCTAAATTTCAGACCTTAGCTAAGAAGTATTCTAACTGCCCGACTGGTAAAAAGGGCGGTGACTTAGGGGAATTCAGACGTGGAACTATGGTGCCGCAGTTTGATAAAGTTTGCTTTTCTTGTGAAGTATTAACACCACAGTTGGTTAAAACTAAGTTTGGTTGGCACGTGATCAAAGTGCTTTATCGTACTTAGAGTTAAAGCCTGTGAATCAAATTTAGTGTTGATATGTCTTTGTAATCACTGATATATCAATATATTTTTAGTTTGTTGTTTTATGTCCATGTAGCTTCGCCTTTTAAAAATGTTCCATACATTTTTGTGGTCAATCGTCACCCTTGCACAAAGGAACCTTGCTTCGAAGTAGTCAACTGTGACGTTTTTTAAAATGACTTTTAGTTACAGTGCTGTTTGACAACCTTGTAGCTACACTCATCGGGTATCCATACTCTCACCTTCTCGTGCTGCGAAACTTCGTTTTGGTCACTTGTTGCCCTCATGCAAATTAATTTTGCTCCGCAAGATATTTACCTTATAACTTGTTAAAGTCGCTTATTTCATCTTGCGCAAAAGTAACCTTGCTTCGCAACGTATATTTTGCACTTTGTTTAAACCTTTCTCAGCATTGTTGCGTCTTATTGTTTAAGACTAGTGATTAAGAGAAAGGAAATACCATGACTTTATTAAAGCTTACGTTAGCACTTGTAATTTATGCTGTAACTTCGCTAAGTGTATTTGCCCACAACGACAAACGATACAGCGAAACTGTAGAAAAGACATTTTTAGTAGATAAAAATACATTATTACGCATTGAAAATACCAATGGTAAGGTTGAAATTGAGGCTTGGGATAAAGATGAAATTGTTGTTACAGCAAAAATTTACACTGAAGATAAAGAGGGCAGAGATAAAGTAAAGGTTATAATCACACAGCAGGATAATAGACTAGATATTTCAACTGAATTTAAAAATCAATTTAGTTGGGGTAAACACAGTTATTCTCAAGTTGATTATTTTATTACCGTTCCAACTCATATCAGTTTAGATGATACTATTCTGACAAATGGTTCGTTATCAATAAAAGGCGTAAAGGGTGAGATAAATGCGTCTCTAACGAATGGTAAATTGGTTGCAACTGGTTTAGCTTCAAACACTCGTGTTGAATCTATTAATGGATCGGTGAGCTTGTCTTATGACAGCAACTTAACTGATCTAGCTAATATTGGAGTTGACTCAAATAATGGTTCAATCTCCTTAGCATTTCCCGAGACTATGAATGCAGAAATTAAAGCAAAATCTAACAATGGGTCTATTTATAATGATTTTGGTTTAGAAGTTAGTAAACATCGTTCGAATGCAAGAACACTGTCTGGGGAACTGGGCTCTGGCAAGGTGAAAATAAATCTCTACAGTAATAATGGTGCTATAAGAATCAAAAAACAAACTAAAGAGCAAATATAGTTGTTGCTTGATGTAAGAGAATAAATAATCAGATCATTTTACTATTAAAGAATAGTAACCTTATAAATATAGTCGCTGTAAATTAACAGCGACTTACCCTTTATAGTTTCCATACGGTGATAAACTTTCCAATATTTTTTGTTATTCTGGTACGATGAGTTTAAAAGCAATACCTTAAGGATTTATCATGCTGCAAAGTGCTCGGTTAACTAAATTTATTATGAATGTGTGGCCGCCATTTTTACTAACAGGTATTCATATTACTTACCTATCAAAAGATTTTCGACAGGCAACAGTTGAAATGAGAATGCATTGGTGGAACAAAAACATAGTAGGCTCGCACTTCGGTGGATCTCTCTTCGCAATGACCGACCCTTTTTATATGTTATTGCTAATGGCTAACCTTGGTAAGGAATACCTTGTTTGGGATAAGTTTGCCGATATTGACTTCATTAAACCAGGATATGGCACAGTCACCGCACAGTTTAATGTAACGGACGACATGTTGGCTGACATAAAAATAAATACAGCCTCTGGAGAGAAGTACCTGCCTACCTATGACGTGCTTATAAAAGATAAACAGGGTAATGACATTGCATTATTAAAACGTACTTTGTATGTAAGAAAGAAAAAGGTGAAGAAAAGCACTGAGTGAGTTTATAAAGGGCAGTCAGAACCTGCCCTCTATAAATTTGTTTTAAAGCTTCTTAATCATAATTTGGGTGTCAGTAACCACCCCTTTATCAGCAACATCAAGGTTAATTTGCATTTGTGTATTTTGACCAATGAACTGTTCAAATTCGTCACCTAATTCTTCACCTGCAATTTCGGCGCCCTTCAATAATGCTTTAAAGAATTTATCGGTATTCATTGAGAATGCCATCATGCCGTTTGCTTCAAGTTTTTGTTTAGTTAAAGTATCAGCAAACTTTTTGCCTTGCTCACCGGTGTAAAAAGTTAAATGATTTCCCTTAAGTGCTACGTAAGTAGGCTCATCTAAGAAAAGGCCTTTTGGAAGAAACTCTTTTATCTCAATGGCAGTACCATCTTTTGGCAAGGTTATATTAGCTATTGTAGGTTCATAACTTTTAGCGATGTTGAATAAGGCTTCAGCATCATCGGCAGAAATTGTTACAAGCACATTGAGTGATTTAAAATCAGGTTGTCCCGGATTTTGCGTATGCTCTTCAACTTCAATATCAATAAGACTAAAACTGATGCCTTTTAAAGAGCCGAGCATGCCGGTCATCATTGCGAGTGCAGCAGGGTTTATGTCTGTACTTTGCGCCTGCGCAGCAACGAGTGGTTGGCAGCTAAAATCAGCCGAAGCAAAACGCGCCCACACAGTATTAACCATGGGGGAAACCTGCGACGCGTTGACTCCGAGTCCAAAAGAAATCATAGCTTCACCTATATTTTGTGCGTGCTCAGGGATAAAGCCGCGGGCGTTGCTCATCGCATCAAGGACTTTCTTGTCTGTCGATGCGAATACAGTAGATATTTGAAGATCAGCATAGTTATGTGTAATTTCAACTTTTTGTGTACCAGATACAATCGCAGGCCAATTACTTGCCATATCAGCAAAGTCTTGTTGGCAAGCTTCATTTCGGATGAGTGCTAGGTCGTCTTCACTGCCTAATAAAGCAAGCAAACTATCCAGCATTCTTGTGGTATTGCTTTGTGGATCTTTTGCAGTAAGTGCATCAACTAGAAGGGTTGTATCAAGATAAGCGAGTGATTGGCCATCTAATTGGTAGTCATCGATATATTGTTCAATACGATTCGTTTCACTGAGTGCTTTTGCTGGTTTTGTGGCTGCTAATGCCACTTTTAAGTCTTCTTCGGTGTTAAAAGCCGTATCTAAAGTGAGTGTGACCCAGTCATCTTTGGTTGAAACAACAATATCAAATAGCTTTTCATCTCCCTGCTCGATAATAAAGCGGGTAATAGGCACACCAGCTAATTCAGCTGCTTCATAACGTACACCAGATTGTTCCGCTGCCGTTTTAATTGTATTTACAAAGGTTTCAACATTGGCTAATTTTGCTCTAGCAACTGGTAGAAATCCGACAGCATAGCCTAACATTTTCAAGTCATTATCGGCGCCCCATGTTTTGGCAAAAGCTTCCGACGATTTTAAGCTAGCTGAGTAGCTGTTTATAAGGCTATAAAAGAAGAGTTCATTTTTAGATATACCATCTCGTTGCAATACTTCGGTGAGGTCTTCAAACTGATTAGCCTCTTTTAATGCCTCAGGCATGACATCTAAGTACTCTAGGTAAGGAAACCCTTCAAGCTGCGACCAAAAAAAGACAGTGTCTGCAGGTACATAATCTAGCTGTGGTAATGGGGTGTGTGAATCGTTTTGATTAGAAACAAAATATGCGCCAGAGGCAATAGCGGTCCCCGTGATTGCTGCTAAAAGTAGCTTTTTCATATTCTTACTCCATAAGAATTATTATTATCCAAGTCCCATTTAGAGTAACAGGGTTTGCAGTCACGAAGTAGTAAAAATATTAAGTTGTATAGATTATTTGCTACTAAGATTTTCTATTCTTAAAGGGAAAATCTTTCAGTTAAAAACTTCGCAACCCCATCTTCATTATGATGACCAATTACAGCAGTGGCGGCTTGTTTATTCTCAGCATTGGCATTTTCAGGCGCGTAACATTCGTCTGCAATTTCGAACATACTTAAATCGTTATCACCGTCACCAAAACAAATAATTGACTCAATGTTGAGCAACTCTTTTAATTTCGCGATTGCAGTGCCCTTGGTCGCTTTTGCATGATGCACATCTATCCAGCGATACGCCTCATGCTCTATGGCTTGCCCTGAATAAGCAATTAAATGGTTGAGTTCATCAATGGTATTGTGAACTGAAATTACTTCATCACGAGGACCAATCATACTGATGTTAGTAATTTGAAAGTCTTGATTGAGCTTGTTTAAGGGCAGCATACGCGTTTTTGGTGATAATCCGAATTGTTCTAATAATGCCTGCTCAAACTGATTTCTATATTCACCATGAAATACAATGCGCTCTCCTTTGTCGTTGATTGCATTAACAAATGGATGTGCTGAGTCAGAAACCATTACATCAGTTGCTGCTAGAGCTTCATTAAGGCCTAGACAATTATCAAAGCTAAAACGCTGCTGTGTCGGGCACCAAGTAACAACACCATTAGTGTATACCTGTGGCAGAGAAAAAGTGTGACCTTTTATGATGTCTTCTGCAGATAAAAAACTTCTGCCTGTGGCTATGGTGTAATGAATACCTCGCTTGTCCATTTCACGGAGCGTTTGTAGTGTAAATGGTGTCAGTTTCGAGTCTTCGTTAAGTAAAGTTCTATCAAGATCAAATACAACGAGTTGTTTTATTTGTTGCTGGGTATGTATATTCAAGCTGCGGATCCTAGGTTGAAATATCAAAGAATATATTCTGTGCTGATAAAAGTTTCTACTTGCAAAAGCCTAACATAGATCATTGCTAGGTGATTGAAGTCACAGTCCAATAACAATACTTAAAATTATGTCTAAAGAATATGACAGTGTTTTTATACCAATCTTCTAAATTAAGCGATCTATTTTGAGGCAAGGAAAACTTGTCGATAACGAGGCGAAATTTTTGCAATTTAGTTGTTCTCGGCAATTGCTCCTGCATTGCTCTACCTTCTGCATCCATGCAGTCGTAAATAAGAAATTATTAACGAAGTTAACGTCAGTTTTAGTCCCTCAAAATGATTTAGCATTATTGAGGGTTGGTATCACTCAGGTATAGCTATCAACTCATCACATAGGGTAGCCTTTCACGTATAAAATTGGCAAATGCTTTAATTTGAGCGGGTACACCAAGTCTTGATGGCATCAATAAACTTAAATTCGCTGCTTGTGGAAGGTATTGAGTTAATACACGAACCAGCTCTCCGCTTTTTAGTTCTGATTTACAGACATAATTAGGTAATGAGGTAACTCCCAGCCCTGTAACGGCTGCGCGTTTAAGCATGAAGCGGGCGAGTTGGGGAGGATAGGTAAAAATTAGCATTTTATTGCAAAGAAATGTTCACTCACTATTTGCGATTAGTGAATACATGTCTTGAGTGTGATACAAAGCCTTTTATAAATGACCAAAAAATCTGCTTTACAAGGAATTCAATGCGCGCCTTAACCACCTTGAGTACTGTGTTTTTATCTTTCGCACTCGCTTTTATTGTATCTTGGCAGGCCGTATCAACTGTTAATTTTGCCTACCCAGTTTGGTATGAAGTGTTAGAAATCGATAAGACCATCGCAAAGTACGGACCGCAAAATCAATATCGTTCTGGTTTCGAATCGACCACTCAAGCACAACATATTCAGTTTTTTGAAGAGATAGCTAAGAGCATTGAATTACCATTAGAGCAAGTTAAGCCAGCGTTACAGGCGATAGTATATAACTCTAAAGGCTCACATCTGAATAAACCTTTATTACATGACGCTGAGGTGCAGCATTTATTCGATGTCGCGATGTTGTTAAGTAACATTCAAACTGCCTGCTATGTTACGCTTATTATCTCAGCTTTGCTTTTTTTGTTGTCATTTCAACGCCAAAAAAAGAAAAAAGCTGCCACGTATTTCAGAGTGAAAGATGTCTATTGGATCATGCTATGCTTACTGCTAGTAGGCTTAGTATTGGTCGCATTAATAGGCTTTGAAACTGTATTTTATCAGCTGCATGAATGGGTATTTCCTGCAAATAATCAATGGTTTTTTTATTATCAAGAGTCTTTAATGACTACCTTAATGCAAGCGCCAAATCTCTTTGCCTACATAGGCGGGTTGTTACTTACCAGTATGCTCGTTGTTCAGTTCCTAACCGTGTTTGTCTTATATCGCATTTTACCTAGCGCGAGGCACAGAGAGTAGGCTCATTAGTCCCAAATATAAGCAAAGTTTTGAGTATTTTTCAGTATAAAGGGAAGAAAACTCCTCTTATGTATCTAAGTAAATAAGTGCATCGATTTAGATATGTACAATATTTGGTGAGCCACTTTCATTTAAGCAGCGATAATATGTAGCTTGAACCGAACGAGAGCTGAAATGCTCCTCATACTAGGCTCGTTTTTTTACCTTTTTCATTAAAAATATAAGTTGCAGTGCGAGGTTCTGAAACCGTAGGCATAGAAATGACATTCGCGTAAATTGTTCAAGGGCGCTTGAAACTGGGAGAGTCTTCAATTGAATTGGCCAGTGTGTCAATACTCACCAAACATCATTCACAAGGCATTTCATGCTTTTGATAATTTTCTTTGAATAAAGACACTGAGTTAGAAGCGCGAATACTCGCCACTTCAAACTCGTGATGTTTTGGTTGGTATCTAAATTAAACTTTTTAACTATCAGCGCTTAATTAAAGGAATGCCATAAAGGGCTTGGACAAATAGTGCGATTGCCAAGGTTATAAATATAAAAGCGAAGAGCACGGTAGCATTTTTCTTTCCCATAAGATTACTAAGCTTGTTGCCAAGCTTTGCTTTATCTAGCCACATGCCTATTAGGGGGATAAGTTGCATCATGTGGGTGGCAACAAAATGTGCAGGCTTATAATCACCAGTTACTTTAGACCAACCTAAATATGGAATAACCGAAGCTTCAAGTGTCAGTTTTTGCTTAATATAAGTGGGATCAGTAGACATAAATCCTGCAAAAATGAGCGTCAACACCGAGCCGGCAATTAAGCCGATAATTGCTCCATACCTGAGCCCTGAATTATCTTTATAACCATATCGCCAGATCATAATGCCAACTAAAAATGAAATTAAAACTAGGAAAAATGCACCTATGCCCATTAATCCATACAGTGCATTTTCTATTGGAGTTTCAAAGTTAAAATGCGAGCGTCTGCCTTTTGCGGCTTGAATAATAATGTAGCTGAGCTCAAACCACAGTGACATAACAGCTGCATAAGCAACCCATTTTATACGTTTAGCTTCGCGCATTTTTGGTATCACTAATTTCATTAGCAGACTTAAAGTCAAAAAATGCAGCATCAATGAAAATGCAAACCTTAAAGGCTTATGCCAGATAGGCATACCATCAAGCATACGTAGGTCAAGTAGGTTCGCACTGAGCAATATTGGTATTGTTACCAATGTAAAAACAGTGCAAAAAACAAATAAGCTTGTTGTTTTATCAATTTTTGTATTTAAATCTAATGCTTGATTTGAGCGAATATCCTGTAATAGTGGTAATGTTAATTTAAGCATGAATAGGATCCTTTGAAGCAACAAATAGCGCGCGTATAGAGATAAATAGTCCTAGTCCTAAAGGGCCTAGCATGAAGGTTGCAAATAAGATAGGTGCTTGAAAAAGTCTAGACATGCCGATATCGTCCGCTTTTGTGGCTATCCAGGCGCCAATAAATAAATCAAATGCTAAAAAATGTAGCCACCCAGCAAGTAGTAAGCTGTCAGTTTCAAATAAGATTTGTACTGCTTTAAATGAGCTAAAGCCACCGGGCGCATTAAAAAAGTAAATGAGCATCAGTATTGCGTAAGTAAAACTTAGCAACAGAGGAATGATGTATTGTGGAATGCTATTGAGTAATTTTAACTTTCTAGGGAAAAAAATGAGTATTACCCAGCCGAGCATGGCTAATTGTGAGCTGAATGAAAAAAGCGCTTCTACTGAAATTGCACCGTTAAATAAGTAACCTTCCATAACTGTATCCAATTAATTGTTATAAACACCTCAACATTGAAGCCATAATTTAATAGGCAAGCGTCCGAAGCGGATAAGTTAGACGTCCAGCTAGAACGAGTTGGACTTTAAAGCCAGCAAGTCTATGTTTCTATTGAAGAGATTTCTTGAATTGAGTGGGTGTCTGACCAACAAAAAGTTTAAATACAGCATTGAATGTACTTTTAGATGAAAAACCTGAGTCAAAGGCAAGGTCGAGTATTTTATTATTGTCTTGTTGTTTTAATTTCTCGATAACTAGCTCTATGCGATATTGATTTATGTAATTATAAAAGTTCTTTCCTGCCTCCTGATTAAGTACTTCTGAAAGATGATGAGTACTTATGCCCAGCGCATTTGCTAAGTCATTCAAGGTTAAATTTGGATTCAGGAAAGGTTTTTGTTCTTTCATATAATTATTGGTTAATTCTAATAAATTTGCGCGGGTTTCGAGATCAAGCGCGTATGCAGTTTGTTTAGTATTCTGAATTTTATCAATTTTGTTTTGCTTCAGTTCTTCGCCTCTTTTTTCTGACGGTAATACTCTAAATAATGTTGGGTTTCGCCACTGTGCGATGGCAACGCTGTAGATAAACAATACGATTAAGGCATCAGCCCAATTTGAGTAAGCTTTCACATTTGTATACTCGGCGAAAAATTTTAAGCTCCAAATTGATAATGTAAAAAGCAAACAAGTCCATAGCCAGCGGAATATATCAGGATCAAAGTTAGTAAGATTATCTTGAGCCGTAACTTGAACACGATAAATATACCAAGCACTGTAAGAGTTAAATGCAATTGCTTGAATAAACATCAGTGTGATACCAATATTCACATTTAAAGGTGTGTCAATTTGGCCACTTAAATATTGAGTCACCAGTAGATGCGAAGGGTCAGTTAGCCAGTCCAAATTAATCAAGTAGCATAGAGCAAAAGGGATAAAATAAAGGCTCGCATGCCAAGTGAGTGGTTTATCACTAAGGGCATGACGATAGTACAAGAAATTAAGTGCACCGAATGAGGCTGGAACAAAAAGTACCCAGTTTTGAAGTTGATATAAAAAAGTGTTTTGAGTCGCATTGAATGCAAAGGGGATTAAAAAGCATAATGCCAACAGCAAGCACGTAATACCTAATAGCTTGTTAGGTGTGTTATTGGTTTTATCAATACAAAGTAGGGTCGCAAGAATTAAACCTTGGATCCCACCAATGGCAAATAATATTTGAATTAAATTTTCCACAACGCACAAATAATAAATAAGTTTGTAGGCTTAAGAAAATATACCCTATTAAAGCAAATTAAATAAGTAGGTTAAGCTTGTTTTAGTATGTATAGCTACTAAAGGGGAGCACTCCCCCCCTTTTAAAGTATTTCTAAATCATATTTGAGAAGTTAGATATATACAATCGTAGGTGAGCCACCTTCATTTACGCAGCGATAATATGAAGCCTGAACCGAACGAGACCTATAATGCTCCTCATACCAAGCCAGTTTTCCACCTTTTTCACAAAAAACATAAGTTGCAGTGCGAGCTTCTGAAACTGGCGACATCGAAGCGACCGCAAAAGTTGCTAGTGCTATTAAAGTTGTTTTAATCATTTTGATTTCCTTTCGATTAATTTGTTTTCATTGAGCATTTATTGAACACCCGATTGATTCTATATCGATTTTTACTCGGTTGTAAATTGTTTGATTGGGAGTGGTTTATAATGTGTATGAAATAGCTTTATCGTTTTCTTTTGCTTATTTCACGTTTGTTCTGAAGTGCGGTGTTGTAAAAATGTTGATGTGTTGATTTGATTCTTGTCAACAAAGAAAGCCGTGGTGTTGTTTAAAAATGCATAATAAAAAAGAATAAAACGACATGTCTCTTCCATTTACTTCTACCAGTATTGAATTTCAAACTAAACAACTAAAACAAGAAGTCCGCTAGCCTATGCGGTAAATATGTTGAATGGCATTGAGGGGGAAGTTGTACAGGCACAATGCAAGTGCTGCACTTTCCAACTATTAAAGTTGTTAATCAGTATGAAAATATTAGCTTTTTACAAGTTTCAGCGAATAAAGAGCAGTAACAATCATTTTAGTATAATGTTTAACGACAGACATACCTTATCCTAACAATCAAAAGTAGCTTATGAGTTTATCTTCTTGGGCTTAAAGAACTTTTAATCTAATGATTGATTTGGCTATAAATGATGGCTACGGAGGTATCAGTTAGGTTGATGCTGAATAGTACTAATTCTCGGTTTAAAAGCTTAAAAAGTGATATCAATATACTTAAGCAAATGAATTTTTTTTGGAAAACAGAGTTTAAAGTGCTTGAGGCATACTTTAGCAAGAACGTAGGAAGTAGATGTTATCTAAATAGTGGGGTTTAAAGCGGTGCATTAACCGAAATAATTTATGGCAAAAGATGCCGAAGTAACTTCAGCACCTTTTTCGTTGTTTTGTACCCGATAAGCTTAATCGACTAAACAGTAAATACGTGTAAGTAAGTCTTGCGGGGCAACCTCACGCAGATCGTTTAAGTACTCTTCAAATGGTGGAAAGTCTTTTAATTGATATTGGCTACTTGGTAAATACTCGCCAAACAACCAGTCATAAGGCTTTTCAAGTTCTGGATAATCTCCCTTAAATAATAAAGACACAGAATTGGCAGCGGGAATGCTCATCACCTCAAATTCGTGCTGTTCTGGCAAGGAATTTAAATCAACCGTAATACAGGCTTTTGACCTTAGCTCACCCGTTTTAACGGTTTTAGGGTCGTCGTAGTAAATGCCAAAGTAACGTGTTTTATCGTTAATTAGGCTTAGCTTGCCAGCCATCATTGAAAGCTTTTCGAATGCTTGACCGATCTGCATATAGTCACCCTTGTGTTCAACGGCGATTAAAGAAAGTGCTGGTGTTGTCTGTTGTTCAACTTGATACATGGTTTTGTATTCCTTATCTGATTTTGGATAAAGCATGGTCACTTGCTTACCAACTCTTGCAGTACGATATTGGTTTGGTGTTTCTTGATAGTATTTACTAAACGCCCGATTAAAAGCTTCAACACTGCCATAACCAACTTGTTTTGCAATTTGCTGTTGCGACAAGTCACTACGCACTAAATACGCCGCTGCTTTTAATAACCGCATTCTTCTTACCGTGACATTGATGGTCTCTCCTGCAAATTCACGATAAATACGATGAAAATGATAGCTAGACATACAGGCCACATCAGCAAGTGCATTCACATCCAACTCACCATCCACATGTTCATAGATAAAGTCTAAAACACTAAGAAGGCGCTGTTCATACTGATTTTTGGTAACAAGTTTATGATTCATAGTTTCACTCAAAATCGAAGTTAGGGTGACTGTTCAGCGACATTGATAAGGTAATGCAAAGCCGTTTGATAATGTTTGCTAACTTTGCGTATTGATTATGGGTAACATAAATTTAGGGAGTTTTATACTAGAGATTCGTTTAAATGGATGTTTAATTGATTAGCTGAAGTGTGGAGTAAATTTAAAAAGAAAAGAGATAAATGAAGTAAACTGAACTGAAATTTATATCATAATTATGATAAATCAGTTCAGTAAGAGCGTTTTTAGTTAAGACACTAGTTTAACTGATTACTCGTCATCATAATTAGCAAAGTCTGATGACTCTCTAAAGCCTGGCTTTGCTAAGATCTCAACATAAAATGAGGTTAAGTTCTCATCTTGTGTCTTATCAATCAGCTTATTGATTTGTGATAAATGCACTGTTTTGGCTTCAGCTTCGGTGTTACCGAATTTACAGTCAAAGTCCCAGAAATCAACGCCCGCAGGTAGTTTTTTATTTCGCTCGCGTTTCACATACTTTTTCAGCTCATGCTTAACCGCATCAACACGGCGTGCGATTTTGATTTTAGGGTGAGTTAGTTCAAATGTTTTTTTCATAATTGCCTTCAAGCAGAAATATTCAATATGCGACTTGCTTTTTGAGTCGAGAAAGGTACTTATCAAGTATTATGTGGAGTGTCTTGATAGATACATGCATAGACAGTATTTTACGCTATATTTGCGATACGAGCGAGTATGGCTTAGATACCTTAAAAATTTAATGTGTTTAGCTCCTGATCGTGTTGCTTTTTAAAACAAATCGATCTCTTCCGTTATACCGTTTCTGACATTGTCTTCAGCTAAAACCATCTCTTTCAGTTCTCTAAAGCTTTCATTATCCAGCTCAGCTATATGAAGTCCTTTAAAAACACGCTTATGCAGAAGATCTTGTTCAGCGCATTTGGAGTGTGCAATACCAAATGGCGGAATACTCACAGGGTGACCTTTAGAGCTATCTGTATTGACGACGCATTGATGACAAAAAATGCAATTTAAAGCCATATCAGTTGATCAGAGAATGAATAAACATAGCTTTAAACTACTCTATGAATGTGAAGTGAGTATGGATATGAATTAAATGTATGCTTACAGGTTATTTCAAAATAAATCTACATGGTTTGTCATGTCACTTTTTATATTATTTCTCTCAGCCACATTTATTTTAATTCCAGAGAGCTTTGGTGATTGAGTTCGGCTATCCGCTCTCTTTGGAAGATACGTTTATACAATAAATCTTGTTGAGCAAAATAAGAGTGAGCGACTCTATAAGGTCTATGCTTAAAGCATGGCCTATGGATTGGTCATGACTGATGACGCATTCGTGATAAAAAGTACAGCTTAAGCCCATGTGAAATACTCTAAAAAGTACCAGTCTTTTAAAGACGTTTAATACGTCGTTAATGACACTAAAAAGGAAGAACACCTATCAATGAGTTGGAAGAAAGTTACATATTAAAGGATGCGAGATAAAACGATTAAATGGCTGTAAGCGCATTATTATGCTTATAGATTTATAGCGTTGGGGTCATAATCATGACCCCAAAAATAACTTTTCTGACAATATTTTAATCTAACTGAGTTTGAGTTTGAGTTTGTGCAGATGCCAATGCAGATAATCTACTTTCTAATCTTTCTAGTTGCTCAACAAGTGCACTTTGCGTCATTTCAATTTGCGCGATATTACTACCAATTTCCAACTGCTTAGCATCTCTGCCTAGAGATTGTGATTTAAGTTTATCTATATCTACGTTCAATGCAGTTAGCTGGTTTTTGATTGATTGCGCTGCATCGACTTGTTCTTGCAAGAGAGAAAGCTTTAACGTCATATCAGCTTGGTTATCTGATAATGACTTAATACTAGTTGTAGTATTCAATTGCGTTTTATTTTGTTGTGATTGCGAACGCTCTAATGAAGTAGTCTGCTCACGCAGCTTTTTAATTTCTGACTGATTACGTCGCCAAGCTGAAGCCCAAAGTTTATCCATTTGCGTCCAAAGTTCATCAGTACGCTCGGTGATGGCATTAAGTTTTGCTTTTATAGCGCCAGCTGATTCACCCATTTCTTCACCAGTAGCTGATAAAGCTCGCTCAAGTTCGATAATTCGTTGTTCAGAGGTAAATAGTTTTGCTTGGGTTTTTAAGTTTTGTTGGTGAAGTGTGTAACCGCCAACGGAAAAGCCAATGATTGAAACCATACAAAGCCATAATGCAGCATTACTTGATTTTGCGGGTTGTTGACTAACCGCCTCGCTTTTGTCAAATGCAGGCGCTTTGTGATTCGATGGTGCTTGAGACTGCTTAAAGTCTTTAACCTGGTCTAAATCGGGCATAATACTAGGCAGCTCAGGTTCAATTCTTTTACTCAAAACATTTACCTTTGGTTTGGGGCTTTAAAACTGAGTAAAGAAGCTTACTGTAAAATGTGTATCGATGGAACAATACGTCGATGTATAAAAGTGCTCAAATGGTTAAACTAACTGTAATAGTGTTTATATAGAAACTTTCAATTTAGGGTGAGCTGCTCAAAGAGAGCATGGTGAGGAGTATGAATGCAACCAACAGAAAATGAAAAAACAATAATCGCTCAGCTAGGTCAGCCTGTTTTGAAGCAAAAAGCACAAGTTGTAGAAGATATTCTCGGCGACGAATGCCAAAATTTAATAAAGGACATGATGTCTACGGTGGAAGAGGCTGGTGGAGTCGGGATAGCTGCGCCACAAATTTATCATAGCTTGCGTATTTTTATTATGTGTTCAAAGCCTAATGCACGATACCCCGATGCACCTCTGATGGCCCCTACTGCCATAATCAACCCCGAGATAATCGCTGTCAGTGAAGAAATAGAAAAAGGCTGGGAAGGTTGCTTGAGTGTACCGAGTATGCGCGGTTTAGTGCCAAGGCATCATGCTGTAACAGTGAAATATCATGATGCACAAGGGCGAGAGCATGAATCTGTCTTTACTGGTTTTATTGCACGTATCTTTCAACATGAGATCGATCATTTAGATGGCCTGACTTTTATCGACAGACTGGAGTCGACGGAAGATTTGGTGAGTGAAAGTTATTGGTACCAAAATTATATGCCATATGGCTGAGAACGGGGGCGCTAATGAGGCTCATTGAAAAACGAGCCTAGTTAGTTTTAGCGGTATAGCCAACA
>CAYZOE010000012.1:16239-62785 GCA_964479805.1 uncultured Pseudoalteromonas sp.
TTGTAAAACTAAGGCTTGTTGCTTTTGTTGTACTTTTGAAAGTTTCTTCATAAACGAACCCAAAAGATTAAGAGTTAATACTGCGGGAGTATACCTGAGCTAGAATTGCTAAAACAGTAAGAGACGATACGACAAGCATCACTATTTAAGCAATGTCATAACTCGAAAATATATCTCATTCCGATTCAATCTTTTCTCGAAGACAATAATTTATTACTGTGCGGCGCTGAGTAAAAGCTTTAAAAATTATCTTCTAATTTAAGTTTTCCTTCGTATGAGAAGTTTTCGTTTTAACCGATGAATTGATTCATTCGGTTTTCTGGTCTTTAAGTTATAAACAGTATTAATAGGTTAACGCTATGTCTTTCATTGCTATAGTGAGTTTGACTGTCTTCGCAGCAATACTCTTGGCACTTTTTAAAATACAACAAAAAGAGGCACCGCTCTCTCGGTTGGTATTAATCGGTTTATTTTTAGGTAGCGTGTTTGGGTTGGCACTGCAATTCTTCTTAGGAGAAGGGCATGCCGCTATTCAAGAAATTTTGAGCTGGATTAATGTGGTCGGCAGTGGCTATGTCGGTTTGCTTAAGATGATCATCATACCATTGGTGTTAGTATCGATGATAGCTGCGGTGGTTAGACTAGATAAGTCAGGGGCACTTGGCAAAATTAGTGGTATTTCTATTTCAATTCTTTTGTTTACCACTATGATTGCTGCACTGATTGGTATCACCATTACGCAGCTTTTTGGCCTGAGCGCAGAGGGGCTGACTGAAGGAACGCGCGAAACTACTCGGCTTGCAGACTTGGAAACACGAATGGAAAAAGTCAGTGATTTATCAATTCCTGAAATGCTGGTGAGCTTTATTCCAACCAATATCTTCCAAGATCTGGCATGGGACCGTTCAACGTCGATTATTGCCGTGGTGATCTTTGGTATTTTAACTGGCATTGCAGCACGCAAAGTAATGCAAGAGCGTGAAGAGTTAGAAGCACCTATTCGTACTTTTGTAGAAACATTACAAGCCGTGGTCATGCGACTGGTAAAAATGGTAATTGCATTGACTCCTTATGGTGTAGCTGCTCTGATGGCGAAAGTTGTGGCGACTTCTAGCCTAACTGACATTCTGAATCTACTTGGTTTTATTGTTGCGTCTTATGTCGCTATTTTATTAATGTTTGTGGTTCATGGCCTATTGGTGGGCTTGGTTGGTGTAAATCCTAAACAGTATTTTCAAAAGATTTGGCCTGTATTGACCTTTGCTTTCACCTCGCGAAGCAGTGCAGCAACGATACCGCTTAATGTTGAAACACAAATCAACAAATTAAATGTGCCACCTGCTATTGCTAACTTATCAGCGTCATTTGGTGCAACCATTGGACAAAATGGCTGTGCGGGTATTTACCCTGCAATGTTAGCAGTTATGGTCGCACCGACAGTAGGCATTGACCCGATGAGTTTTTCCTTTATCGTGTCATTAGTTGCGATGATCACTATAAGCTCGTTTGGTATTGCTGGTGTTGGTGGTGGCGCAACTTTCGCAGCCCTGATTGTATTGCCTGCAATGGGATTACCAGTGACGATAGCTGCTTTACTTATCTCTATCGAGCCATTGATTGATATGGCGCGAACCGCGCTGAATGTATCAGGTTCAATGACTGCAGGTACGATCACCCATCGCATTTTGGGTGATGCAGCCAATGCAGAAGTCGCATCGCATGACGCATCTGCAGCACAACCTCACGAGCAGCTTTCAAAAGCCTCATAGTCTCACTCGTGAGTGTTCAGAGTTGGAAGTGTGATGCTTTCAACTCTGATTGCTCAACGCCTAAAAACTCTGATAAGCATTAATTACTCTAGCTGCGCTTACTTCTGAAAAGAAGTGAAGCGAACGCAATGCCACAAGACACCGAAATGACAGTGGAGAGAGAGTATTGGTGTTCAGAAAAAGCTGAAATCAGAAAGTAGAATGAATTGAAAGTTGTTAAGCTTATCAGAAGTTTTACGTAGATATTTGAAGACATTGAATTTGCTTTTTTAAAAAAGGCCTAGTGTTTGTACCTAAACTGACTTTTTTTACAAGCCACCCATAGTAAAAAAGTAGAACTATGAATGGCTTAATTAAGAGCCCTGTTAACTTGAGCTTAGGCAATTAAGTTATAGTTGGCAAGCGCTGTTTGCTAATTTCCAAACTCCCCACTCACCGGTTGTGCCAGGTTCTTCGCCTTTCGTCCACCAACCCGCTTTGTAAATGTCGCCTTTGTGGCTGACAAGTTGATTGGCTAAATACACGGTATTGCGATCCCATGGCTGTGCACATGAAGCATCAGACACGGTAATTGTGCGAACGACCGTCGTTGTTTGCTGCGCACTATCAGAGACACTATAAGTCAGTTGATATTGGCCTGCTGTATTTGTATCAACGCTGCCTGTAATACTGATATTCGCTGTTAAATCACCGTCTTCTTCATCAATTGCTGTGACACCCGCAAGTGTATTAAAGCTTGAGCCAACAGCCAGTTGCACATCGCTAACACCACTAAACACAGGCTTGTTGCTATAAACTTCAACGGTTCTAGTTGCCTTGGCCTCGTTGCCAGCAGAGTCACTTACGCTGTATACCAATACGTACTGGCCCGTTGTTGAAGTATCGACATTGCCTGAAATCAGGATGTTATCAGTCAAGTTGCCATCCTCTTTATCAGTGGCACTTACACCTGCGAGTACATCGAACACCTCACCTTGGCGAATACGTGCATTACTCACACCGCTAAATATTGGTGCATTCTTTGGTGGATCAATTATTTGACCATGAATAAATGGGCCATAGCTTTTAATAAAGCTTTGCTTGTAGGCCGTGCCAGCCGCGTTGGTACCCATATCCCAGTTAACCGACCAAGTCATCACCCCTTTAAGTGGCTGACCTTGCTGTTTTAACTGATCAAACGCGTTGTACAGGTTATTTGGGTTCTGAATATAGCCGGATGCTGCAGCATCATTATTTGTTGGAATACCAAACACTAGTTTGTCGTGTGGGATTTTATGGAAGCCACGAGTCCCGTTGGCAAGAGAGTCAGACATATAGTAAATAAACTCTTGTTTAAGTGATTCGTTGGTTTGTGCTATCCAACCCACACCATCAACATACACGCCGTCACCACCTTGGTTGTAAAACTGCGGATTGATCCAATCGTAATAACCATTGAGTGCTGTGATGTAAGGAATATACTTGCCAGCTTGCGTTAAATAGGGGAATTCTGGCGCCATGGTCACCAAAAAGTTTTTGCCTTGTGCTGCATAATGATCTTTCACAAGGCGAAGAGCTGCAGGGATCACGGTTTGGTTATCATCTGCGGTAACTGCGGTTTGTTCAAGATCGATGTCTAAACCATCAAAACCAAACTTGTCGGTTAAGCGAATGATTTCATCAGCGAATGCTTGCTCGTCACCGGTTTTGAGGCCAATTAATGCATCAGCACCACCAAGCGCGAGTAATACACTGCGACCTTGGCTATTCAAGTTCGCAATTTGATCAATAAAGTCTTGCTCGGACAGCCCAATTTTTGGGTCGAGCTTAAAAGTCGGGATACGCCCTTCAGCGAGATCATATACCTTCATAAATGAGACATTGACCACATTGTATTGACTATTTACTTCTTCAAGTGTCACGCAAGGTGCATTACCACCTTTGTATCCTGTGCCATCACACCAGTTATGCCAATAACCGACAACGACCCCATTGGGTTGATTAACCATAAGGTCGCCACTGCTAGCAAAGGCATCACCAGAATATAATGAAGATAAACCCAAAGTAATTACGGTGGCTAAATTTAAATATGCTGTTTTCAACATACTGTTTAATTCCTTTTGCTGTTTTAAGTGTCAAACAGTGACCTGTTGACGGATTTATTGAAACACAAGTGTTTTGACTACCACCTAGTCCTTGGTGAACTCTTGTAAAAAATTTGTAAATAAAGTGCATTTAATAGGAGGGGTTGTAAAATGAAATTTTCTAATATAGAAACATTGGCTTACTTTTAAATTTTCTATAAAAAAAGGTGAAATGTACTTTTTTAACCTTATTGACTATTAGCCTCACAATCCTTCTTTTTTAGGTTGTTCAAAGCATTTTATTTTAGTGCCTTTTTGTAATTAGGTTATTCCAGAAAAAAACTGATGACAGACTCTTTTTAAGTTGGAATTTAATAAACACTTTATACATTGTTGTGTTAAAAGGTGGGAAGTGTAATTAAAATGTTCCATTATTCTAGGTGAAAACTTCTTTTTTAGTTAAGAGCTAATTATACTTTCTTGACATGAAAGATTTTTGGTAATACTGAACTTTGAAAGTTAGAAGTGTGTTTATTAACTGTTGCTTATTTTTCTGTTCTATCCTCTCTTTCGACAGTATTACAGCACCGTCAAAGAGTGGTGTTCAGCAAATTCAATTAATGCTACAAAATGATCCCGCTGGGGCATTAGAGCAAATAAAAGAACAGTTACAAGACAAAGAATCGGATTCGCCTTTTACCTCTGAATATTTTCAGATACAACTTTTGCAAATCCAGGCACTTATTAAGTTAGGCCACTATGAAGTGGCATATGACATTATTGAAGAGATCGAACCGCGCATAGCGGATCTTGAGCAGGTAGATGTTCAAGCTCAATTTTTATTTAGCCATGCATCTGTGTTGTTAACTCAAAATAAATCTTTATTGGCAAAACAAAAGTTAGATAAGGCATTACAGCTTTCTGTTTCAGACCCGGCGCTTAAAGCAGATTTATATAATGGTCTTTCTTTAGTTTATCGTGCACAAGCAAATTATTTAGAAGCGAAGCTTAACGTTGAAAAAGCGATAGCCATCGCTGAACAACTTCAAGATAAACGACGTCTTGCAGATTATTATAATAATTTGGGTGTAATACTCGATTATATGGGGTTGCTTGAAGCTGCTTTGAGTGCACATGAGACCTCTTTGAATGTGCAGCGAATGCTTAGTAACCAACAAGGAATTTCAAATTCTCTATATAATATCGCCGAATTATTCAGAGATTTAGAAGATTTTAATCAGTCTCTCGCATATTTCAGACAAGCTCTGCAAGTCGATGTGTCTTTAGGCAACCCACGGCATATCGCCAACAGTTACGGAAAAATTGGACAGGTGTTATTTCAACAGGGGCACTATGTTGAAGCAATTAATTATATTGAGAAAGGGCTGAAAATTACGCGACAAATGCAAGCAGATAGTGATACTGCATGGCAACTTAGTAATTTAATCAATATTAACCTAGCTCAAAAAAACAACAAATTAGCACTGGAAAATTCACAAGAGGCATTAAAACTTGCCCTAAGTAGTAATGCTAAGCGCACTGAGCGTACAGTTAGATTATCTTTAGCTAACACTTATTTTGCAATGGGTAAATTTGAGTTAGCCAAAACACAATTACAAACTTTACTTAAAGAGCCTCAACTGGGCATTCAGATGCAAAGTGAAGCGCATCAAAAACTAAGCAATATTGCTGAACAACAAGGGTTGTTTTCGTTGGCATTAGACCATTTACAGCAATATCAAATTTTGCAATCAGAATTGAGAACAATGAGTGATGAGCGGCAAGCATTGCAAATGAAAATGAATGTGGAGTTAGTCAAAAAGGAGCAGGCTTTAATGCTGTTGCAAAAAGCTAAATCTCTACAGCAGGCGCAATTAAATAATTTAGAATTGCAACGAGAGTTAGGCATAGCAATAGCCTTGTTAGTATTAGCGGTTTTAGTTATTTATTTTTTAAGACTAAGACAGTTAGCGAAGTACAAAGCGTTAGAGCAGCGCCTTGCGCAGGAATCTTTGCAGCAGAAAAATAAATTGCTTGCTGATATTTCTCATGATTTACGTACACCTTTGACCAGTTTAAGTTTGATTGTTGAGAGCTTAATTTTTAAAGTTGAGCAAAACCCAGATACGGCATATAAAAAAATTGAGCGAAAGGTTAGTGAGTTAGATAATTTAATCACCGATATTTATCAGTCTTCGAAATTTGATAATAATGTCATTACAATCGAAACATGTTCAATCGAGTTGCATGAAATTATTGAAACGGCATGTGATGAGTTAAGGCCGCTCTTTGATAAGAAAAATCAAGCATTGCTCTTTTCTGGGGTAAGTCATCCAATTAACTTAAATGCCGATCCCAATCGTTTAACACAAGTAATCTTCAATCTTTTGAGAAACAGTCATTTTTATACTGATAGTGGGGGTCAATGTCAGGTTTCTCTTCAACTGAACGATGAGCATGCTTCAATTATGATTGAAGATTCAAGCCCTGGAGTAAGTGGAGAGGAATTATCACTGATTTTTGAACGCAGTTATCGCTGCAGTAGTGCAGGAGATAATGATAAAAATGGTTCAGGTTTAGGGCTGGCAATTTGCAAGCAAGTTATTTCGGCTCATGAAGGACAAATCCAAGCCTTGAATAGTGAGTTGGGCGGGTTACGGATTGAAATAAAATTACCTTTACAAGTATGTTAATGAGTTAGGATTGTCGATCTCACCAACTATAATAAACGACATATTAGATCTATCTGAACGTGAAAGATCAGGTCTTTATTCAGACCTGACTTAACGGTTAAATGTCAGATTTTGCTTTAATCTTTCCAACATTGTGTGATTTGAGCACTTTGACAAAGCGCTGGGTGAGTTGGGCACATTTGCCAAGAATACGGATCAGGCGTGAAGTAACCCGCAGCAATTTTTGCCGTTTGATCGTTACTCAAAGATTTTTGTGAAAGCTGTTTAAGTGACTGTTTTTTGATTTGTAGTTTCATAATGTTTCCTTGTAAATAAAACGTTAAAATCTATCGGTAAAAAAGCCTCTTTGGCAAATGAAAAAAATACAACTGAATGGCTTTTAAAAGCAGTGAAGAAAGATTTAAAGAGTGAGAAGATCATACTTAAGGAATTAATGTTGACGTTTTTAAATACTTTAAGCTACAGAGGTAAGTTTGATTTTTGGCTAGTAAGTGTTTAGCTAGTGACCTATTTTAGCAGCTTTGTGGCATTGAGAATTCATTGGTTCTAACAAAAGGTAGGCGCATTTGAGTAATATTCATACACGCCTGTTCTGACCTCTAAAATTGTTCTAGTTTTCAGGAAACATCTCTTCTAGAGACAACCCGGACAGTTTTTTGATTGAGTGGAGTAAATAATAGAGCGCCACGAAAAATAAAATCATGCTTGGGATGGCTATCACTGGGTAGCTGAGCGCCGTCATCCGGCCTAGCTCATTATTGAACGCTTCCGTGCCAGTTGGACTCACGACAATCATTTTCGCTAAGATGTAATTCATCGTAGAAGAAAACAAAAAAGAACCGCCTAGAATATTCGATGCTGTGGCTTGTATTTTAGGTAGTTTCTCTAAGTTACCTTTTTCCGCGAGTGCTTTTTCTATTCGGGCAACATCAAGGGTGTTTTGATTAAACAGCATGGTTTTTAAAAGCGGGTATTTTGTGTGTTGGCTGATAAAAATTGCGATTGCTATTAAACCCGGTACCAGTGCCTCTTTAATAGCAATATATTTCACGTCTAGTTCTAGTAAGCTGATCCCGCCAGTCAACAAGACTGAAACAATCCCCAAGATAGAGATAAAGCTAAATTTACCAATTTTTTTTAATTCCCACAGGCCAAACCCCAGAGGAAATGCAAGCGCTAATGCCACACCTAAATTTGGCCCGAGGTGTTCTTCTCCTGAAAATCGAGTAAGGATAATAACGGGCACTATGATATTGAATAAGAGCTGGCTGAAAAAGCCACTTGGTTTGTTTTCTTGCTGTGTCACTGAAACCTCTATGAGTCACTAGGCATATTATCAGTGTATGACATCAACTTGCATAACTGCAATCACTTCAAGACGAATATAGGATGAAGATGGTTTTGTAAAATATTCGTAACTGTTTACATATTGATCACATTTGAAGGTTGTGCAATAGTAGGGTTGCTCATGTCGAGCGAGAATTAATTAAAAATAAGGAATATATAAATGAATAATTCAGAAAAACAAAGAGTATTAGAACTACAAGAACTAGCACAAGTTACTGGCGGTCGTTTTGAAGTGCAAGATTGGAGTACTTCAAGCGAAGGCTGTGGCGGCGTTGATGACGATGAATGGAGCACGTGGAGCAACGACTGTCGCAACAATAAAAAAGTATTGAAGTAATATCTGGTTTTAAGGGGGCTTTGCCCCCTTGTTGGAGTTCATAATGATAAAAAAAAATTAAATAGCCTTCGAAATATTCACTCACCTCGACACAGTCGAGAGCCTGATAAAGATTATATTGATAGGGTTAAATCTCTTCTTCCAAATGGATGGCGTATAAGCCGAGGTTTTTTCTGGACTCAAGTGCTCGCACCCAAAAAAAACTATCCGAATCAAGGCTGGAAGATACATGTCAGTTGCCATCACGATAGCGACATCTGGACCTTAGAGACAGCACTTAAGATTTGTTTAGCTCATAACACCGAATTTAAGTTTGCCAGTGATCCTGCTACTTTGTCACAACTACTAAGCAAAAACTGCACACGTTCAGCCTCGGGTAAGTTTATTACAATTTATCCTTCCCCTAATCAGTTCGATGAATTAATCGAAGCACTTTATATTGCGTTTAAAGATTGCAAAGGACCTTATATTCTCTCAGATAAACCTTATAAAGATTCTGAAGTGATTTTTTATAGATATGGTGGATTTAAACGAATAGAGCATATGAATGTATTTGGAGAGCGTTCATCTCAGATACTCAATGATGACTTTTTTGAAATAGAAGATATCCGAAGTCCTAAATATGTCACGCCAACTTTTATTATTGATAAAGATTATGAGCTAACAAGTAAGCAAGATGAGTCAAGTTCAACTGATAATTCGAGTTCAGAATTGTTCGATAAGTTTGAATTTATTAGTTGTATTAAGCACTCAAATGCTGGAGGGGTATATGTTGGTAAAGAAAAATCCACTGATAATACCGTTCTGATAAAAGAGGCTCGCCCATTTGTTGGTATGAATAGTGGTGATTTAAGTGTTATTAAGTTGCTTGAAAAAGAGCTACGTTTAATGGAAGAGCTTGCTGAAGATGATATCGCTCCGACTCCTTATGGTATGTATCCGGCGTGGACCCATCATTTTATGGTTCAGGAGTTTCTAACGGGTTCGACTTTAAAAAATTTCTCGGTCAATATCAGTCAATTTATTCATGCAAACTGTACTACCTCTGAACTTAATAATTGGTTAGCTAAATTTCAAACCTTAAGCTTAAACATTATTGAAATGGTAGAAAAGCTCCATCACAAAAAGATTATTTTTGGTGATCTCTCATTTAATAATATTATGGTTGATAGCGACACGCTTGAAACCAAACTTATTGATTTTGAGGGAGCCTTTCAAAAGCAAGTTGATCCAGCAGTAAATCTTTACACACCTGGTTTTTACACTGAAGGCCGTCCAGATAAATCTCAGCCAGATTTTGACGATGATATCTATGCGTTAGGTTGTGTGTTGCTCTCAGTTTTGATGCCAACAACTTATATGCTGTCTTACGATACAAACTTTGCGAAGACATTAACTAGTCATTTAGAGCGTGATTTTTTACTACCAAGTGAAATTAGTGAGGCAATCGATTTACTGCTTAAAAATGCCCCTGATGCTCTTCATAAGAGTAAAACATTACTTGCTCGTATGGAATTAAGGTGTATGGCAAAGTGTCAGTATCAAGGGTTTGATTTTGCAAAATTAACTACATACCCCAAATGCATTTTTGAACTGTGTGAAACTCACTTAGCCATACAGAGAATGGAGTATGTATTGCCACTAGATAACAAGCGAGAATTTGCGTTGGCAATGAATCATGGTGAACTAGGTGTTGCATATGCATGGAAAATAACACAGGGTGAAATACCGGCAGCGCTTTCTGAATGGTTGAAGAATCAAACCTACTATGAGCTATCTGACCTTCCTCCAGGGTTGATTAATGGATGTGCTGGGGCTGCTTGGGGGTTTAGTGAACTAGGCTTAGTGCAAGAAGCACGAAGAGCATTTAATGTGAGCCGCTTACATCGCAAACTTTATGACTCATGTTCATTGGGATATGGGCTTGCAGGTACAGGACTTTGTGCCCTTAAATTATACTTGAAATTTGATGATGACTATTACTTAGATTTAGCTAAGGGCTATGCTGATTATATTCTTGAAGAAGGCATTAAAGATCAAAATGGCTACTATTATTGGCCTCAAGTTGGTACAGAGAAAACCCCGATAGGTTTAATTGAAGGCGGCGCAGGTATTGCCTTATTTTTACTTAAACTTTTTGCTGTAACAAAAGAATCTCGATATTTAGAAGTCGGAAAATTAGCACTTAAATATGATTTATCTTTTAAACAAGAAAAGTATGGTTCGATTGGCTTTCCTGCCGATAGTGGGGGTGGGATTTTTTATCCATACGTGCAATGTGGCTCAGCAGGCATCGCTATGGTATTACTGCGTTACTATAAGATGACTAAAGAGCAGTACTTCTTGGATGAAATAAATCAACTTAGGGCCAGCTTAAGTACTAAATACTCTGTTTCAAGTGGTTATTTTTCTGGGTTGGCGGGTATAGGTTCGTTTTTATTAGATGCCCATCAAATTTTAAATGATGAAAGTTACTTTGAAGATGCTTGTAGGGTGGCAGACGGCATTAATATTTATAGTGTGCAATATACTGAAGGTTTAGGTTATCCAGGAGCTATGCGACAGAAATTAAGCAGTGATTTGGGAGCTGGTTCTGCAGGAGTAGCGCTTTTTTTTGATCGCCTTTTGCATAAAAAGTCTAATCAATTATTCATGTTAGATGAACTATTAAACTGAGGCATCTGAATAGCGTAATTTACTGATTACGCTATTCATTCTCCTGGCTGATGACTTTAAAAGCCCCACGGTCATATGCCTGTTCTACTGTTTTTATTACCTCTGTGTGCTTCATTTTTATTTTTTTACTGATACCAAAAAAAGTTTCTTTATTTCGCATCTCCTCTAAAGCGATGGGGGAGACGATGAGATTGGCTTGCTCTATTTCTGCTGAAAAAGTTTCCAGCATGGCTGGGCTAACCATAATTAGGTCAATACGACTTTTAAGCAATAATGAGAAGCCGATTCTGACGTTCTGAATTTCAATCTTGTCGAGGTCGACATCATTATCAAATTTGGGAAAATATAGTGCGCCTCTTGATACTCCTATGAGCTTATTTTTAAAATCATCATAGGTGTTGATCATAATACCATTCTTGGAAATGACTCTCAGGGCATCTGCTTTTTTAAATGGCGCAAAAAAAGCAAACTTTTGACGTTCTTCTGTGGGGTTTAATCCTGCGACAACATCTGCTTCACCGCTTTCTAAAAATGCAACACATCTTGGAAAGTTAGGTGACTGAATAAATTTTATCTCTTTGTTGAGCTCCTTAGCTAAGATGCGTAAAGCGTCGACATGAGTACCTGAAGGTGTTTCACCAAGCACTTGGTAAGGTGGATGATCATCTATGCATGCAGTCAGTACTTGAGCTGTTGCTTTCAGAGGAAGTGAACAAGTAAATATGATGAAGAGCAGCACAAATTTTTTATACATAAAAGCACGCACAGTTTTTATAAGTTTCTTAATTTTACACAAAGATGGCGTTAAATTCCTGCATAATGCAGATCTAAGTGTGCTTTGCTTCAATAAGATGCGTAATACGAAGGCTTCAGAGCTTTTATTTATCGATTTAACTAGAGCTGATATGCTACGCGCAAATATCTTCAAAGAGAAAGAATCCATGATTAAAGACAATGAAGTCATTGAGACTTTGACTGAACTAGAGGCATTTTTGACTCTGGTTGAAAATGGCGATCTAGGGCTGACAAATGTGCAGGGTATAGCACTGGCAACAAATAACAATGATGGGCGACCATTTGTTGCCGTGTTAGATGAGAAACATCAATTACTACTTGGTCGTTGGGTATCGCAAGAGGTATTCGAGAACGGAAAAGATATGGTGCGCTATGGGGTTACCAAGAAGCACTGATTAATTTTAAGTAGAGCGTGGGTTGACCACGCTTTTCTATATGCTTATTTATCCAAGAGCTTTAATTGTCTGTCCTATAGCATCTAAAGTTAGCGGATACATGCGTTTATCCATTAGCTCATAAATGATGTCGATTGAATGATAGTAACGCCAATAATCCACAGGCTGTGGGTTTAGCCAAACGACATTGTCAAAATGATTGGTAATGCGTTTTAATCATGCGTTGCCGAGCTCTTCATAGTAATGCTCAACGCTGCTGCCGCGGTAGTTAATTTCATAAGGGTCCATCCATGGTGGCATCACCGACAAAAATTACTTTGTAATCTGAGTTGAAATTCGATAAAGCAATCGAAGTGAAAACCCTTCAGGTTGTAGTTGAATAAAAAACATGGTTAATAATTTGTAATAGACCAAAAAGTACATTACGCTATGTAATTATATAATACAAAAGGATTGATTTTATGAGAATATTGTTTGGACTAATTTTATCTTCATTTTTTGCTTTTCAAGCGAATGCTTTACAAAGAACGCTCATTACATGTAACGATTGTAATGAGCAGGGTAAGCAAGCGGCTGTCACATTATACGCCAGTGTAAATCAAGGCCCTCCTAATGCAGAATATGTAGTGATGGATTTTAAAAATGCTAATTTTAGTATTTATAGTGTGAGAAAATCAGGGAATACCAACCCATTTGAGCAGTTTGATATTTCGCAAGACAGGGTTCAGCCGCAAAGAGGTGGGGGGTATGTGGATGTTACTCGTCACAGGGCTTTGCAAAATCAAAAAGAGCTTGAGAGTTATCTATTTCAGGCTCAAAGTGAGTTGTCGCAAATTACAAATCAATTTAATGGCAGTCTTATTAAGCTCCCAGCTTCTAGTAATTTCAAAAGCGTTGCTGACGCCTATACGGTGTCAAAAGATGTCTTTTTGGATGTCGTAACTCACTATCTGCAAAGTGAAAACACTAGCTTAGTGTATGAAATTAAAAAGGCTCAAGCCATGCTTGCTGAATTGAGCTCGAATGTAAGTGTGTCATTATCAAGTGTGATTGCTGCAGTTGCGGTTCATTTAAACCGTGATATAACGGCAACTGTTGAATTTTCAGACGGTACTAAGCTAAAAATTAAAATAAAAATTGTCGAAGACTTAAGTACAGGTTTTGAATTGCAGATTGTTGATATGCGTTTGCCAACACTTGCGAGTGGAAAATTAATGCCAAGAGAAGTGATAGAGCTGATGGGTCTTCATTTAACAGAGAAAGACCTAAATTTGGATTCATTTGAGCGCTTTTTAAGAAAAATAAATGAAGTGAAATTAATTCCAAAAGAAGTGCCGGATGGTAAAGCATGTATTAGAGATATAATTTGTAACCAAGAAGGCACAGTGTGTTACATCACCGATTGTGATTAAGTTTTTAGTGTATGCACTCGACTTGTTGAGTGCATACATAATCTATCAACCTAGTGCTTTAATTGCCCGCCCTATACCATCTAAAGTCAGCGGATACATGCGTTTATCCATTAGCTCATAAATGATGTCGATTGAATGATAGTAACGCCAATAATCGATTGGTTGTGGGTTTAACCACACGACATTGTCAAAATGATTGGTGATGCGTTTCAGCCATGCACTGCCGGGCTCTTCATTCCAATGTTCGACGCTGCCACCTGGGTAATTAATTTCATAAGGGCCCATGGTGGCATCGCCGACAAAAATCACTTTGTAATCTGAGCCGAAGCGGTTGATCACTGTCATGGTATCGAGCACATTTTGAAAGCGACGTTCATTGTCTTGCCAAACATGTTCGTATAGGCAGTTATGAAAGTAGAAAAACTCTAAGTGCTTAAATTCACTGTGCGCAGCGCTAAATAACTCTTCACAGGTGTGAATGTAATCATCCATCGAGCCGCCGATATCAAAAAACATCAGCACTTTAACGGCATTGTGACGCTGCGGCTGCATTCTTACGTCGAGCATACCGCCTTGCTTGGCAGTGGCTTCGATGGTGTGGTTTAAATCGAGTTCGTCACTTTCGCCACTGCGGGCAAATTTACGCAGCTTTTTGAGTGCCAGCTTCATGGTGCGAGAACTGATATCGGCATCTTGGTCGAGGTTTTTAAACTGACGTTTGTCCCAAACTTTCACGGCGCGACGATGGCGGTTGCCGTCTTGACCTATGCGAATACCTTCAGGGTTATAGCCATACGCACCAAACGGCGAAGTGCCACCCGTACCAACCCATTTGTTACCGCCAGCATGACGTTTCTGTTGCTCTTTCAAACGCTCGGCAAGAGTTTCCATGAGTTTGTCTAGGCCACCGAGTGATTTAAGCTGCGCTTTTTCTTCTTCACTAAGTTGTTTTTCAAACTCTTTTCTTAGCCAATCACTGGGCAAGTTATGCTGTTGTAACTGACTAAAAATATCTATGCTTTCAACACCTTCAAAATATTCGGCAAAAGCGCGGTCGAATTTATCGAATTGGGTTTCGTCTTTGACTAAGCACAATTTGGCAAGTTCATAAAAACCGTCGATGTCGGCAAACACCACTTGTTGTTTTAAAGCGTTAATTAAATCAAGTAATTCGCGCAAGCTGGCCTTTACGCGATATTTTTTTAGGGTGAAGAAAAAATCGATAAGCATGGGGTTAGCCGCGCTTTGCCATAAACGCCAGTTTTTCTAACAGGCTGACATCTTGCTCGTTTTTAAGCAGTGCGCCAAATAATGGCATTAATCCACCTTTATGCGTTTTATCGTGCAGTGTTTTGGCATCGATGTCTTCGGCTAGTAATAATTTCAGCCAATCGATTAATTCACTGGTCGATGGCTTTTTACGCAAGCCATTTACTTCGCGTAAGTTGAAGAACACGCTGAGTGCCGTTTGCACTAACTCTTGTTTGATATTTGGATGGTGCACATCAATGATGCTGGCCATTTCTTCAGGGGTTGGGAAGTTGATATAGTGGAAGAAACATCGGCGAAGGAAGGCATCCGGCAATTCCTTTTCATTGTTAGACGTGATAATCACGATCGGACGCTGCTTGGCTTTAACAACTTCTTGTGTTTCATACACATAGAACTCCATTTTATCGAGCTCTAACAGTAGGTCATTGGGGAATTCAATGTCCGCTTTGTCTATTTCATCGATCAGGAGAATTGGGCGCTGTTCAGCGGTAAACGCCTGCCAAAGTTTACCTTTCACAATATAATTGCTGATGTCATGAACGCGATCATCGCCAAGTTGGCTATCACGTAAACGTGATACTGCATCGTACTCATAAAGGCCTTGCTGTGCTTTGGTAGTTGATTTGATGTGCCACTGAATCAACTCGGTATCGAGTGCTTTAGCCAATTCTTCGGCAAGCATAGTTTTACCTGTACCCGGCTCACCTTTGATTAATAATGGTTTTTCTAGCGTGATTGCCGCATTCACTGCAAGCTTAAGAGAGTCAGATGCGATGTAGTTTTCAGTACCGGTAAATTGCACGACGTTGCCTATTTTTTTTCTAAGAGATCTGACCTGTAAGTCTGCCATAAGTGCTCTGTAGATAAAAGCGACATGACTTTCGCCTAAGGAATCTTGAAGATGTTATGATTTATGCTGTTTTAACAGTTCACTGGGTGTAACTGTAAATTGCTTTTTGAATGCAGTAACAAAATTAGAGACATGTTTGTAGCCGCTATAATAAGCTGCTTCCCCGATGCTTTTACGCTCGATAACTAGCATGCTTCTGGCTTTTTCTAACTTCTTTTCTCTGATGAACTCTAAAACACTCATCTGAAAATGCTGCTTAAAATAACGCTGCATTGTACTTTCACTTGTTCCGAGTTTATTCGCAATTTGCTTTACTGTGAAGCCGCCTTGAATAAAAGGTAGCACTTCTTTGTCGAACTTTCTTTTCTGCTTTTCTACAAGAGATTCAATGCTGTTGACTCTGCTAGAAACATTGGCTTTTAACATTGAGAGTAACTCTGTAATGCACAGAGTCGCGTGTGCTTCCAAAATAAGTTGTGATTTGAGTGAATCATTTAATTCGATGCTACAAAGTTGCAATGCTTGCTCTTTTAATAATTCTGAGCACTTCAATTCATATACAGCATGCTTATTTTTGAATAATGAAGAAATAAAACGTTTTTCTTGATCATTTAGGCTGCGTTGAATTAGCCACTCTTTACTAACACTTAAATTTAGCTTTTTTAGCGAATTATCAATGGTTAGAAAACGAGAAAAAGCTTGTTTTCCATTTATTACATTAATGAAGACTTTTTCCGATTTAGTTGCATCAAAATGGTATTTTTGCTCATTGATGGCGAACGATAACTTGCCGGAAAATAAGATATTAAAGCTAATTAGGTCTGTAATTTCACAGCTACTCACGGTATTACTCGATTCATAGGTATCAGCAAAGTGAAAAGATATCCCATTCGCTAGCTGTTTAAAATTTAATGCTCCTGATAGAAGAGTATCCGAACTTTGTCCACTTCCTTCTATTGATGAAAAGTCATAACCAGCTTGTAGAATTTTATTTTTAAGTTTATGTTTTGAGTGGTTTTTATCTTTTAAATCCATGGCGCACATCTTATTTTTTGACAGTTAAGCATAACAAAATGACAGTTCTGCATAATATTCTTTAGGGAACTTTATCATGTAAACAGGTATTGTAATGTGAATTATTCTCATTAAGCTTTTGTTAAGGATCTTAAATGTCACTCCAACGCTTTTCACAGTGTTCTTTAGCCGCAGCTGTAGCAGTTGCTTTTTCTTCTACGCCAGTATTGGCAGACTCAAATCAAGATAAAGAGATTGAACAGATTGCAGTGTGGAGTACAGGCGTAAAAGCATCATCAATGTACCTTAATAAGGAAAATATTGCGACTAAACAAGCTGACCACTTAAGCGATTTATTGCGCACCATTCCTGGTGTCGATGTAGGTGGTGCTCACTCTTTAAATCAGCGTATTACAATTCGTAGTATGGATGACAAAGATTTAGATATTTCAATCGATGGTGCTCGTCAAAATACTTATATGTATCATCACATGGGTAACTTACAGATCCATGCTGATATTTTGCAATCAGTTGAAATAGAAGTGGGAAGTAACTCAGTATTAAATGGTGGTTTAGGGGGCGCGGTTCGCTTTAAAACCAAGCAAGCGAGAGATCTTCTTAACAAAGAACAGCAATTTGGTGGACGCGTTCAAGTCAGTGCTGGAGATAACTCGGGCAGCAACTACTCATTAACGGGCTATGGGCTTCTAAGTGACAATGTTGATTTTCTTGCCTATTACAACTTTGTAGACCGTGACGATTACGAAGTGGGTGGCGGAAAAATCTTAAATGAAAAAGGTGAAGTTTTCCCAGGCACAGATGGCACTGTGAGAGGGCTTGCCGGTGAAGTTGATGATGCACTGGTTAAGTTTGGTGTCGATTTAACTGACACGCAGCGTATTCAGTTTAGTTACGAACAATATACCGATGAAGGTAACTACAGCTACCGTCCAGATATGGGGCTTGCAACGGATTTAGCGATCACAAATACGCTAAAAGTCCCACTACTTTGGCCAACAAAACTCACTCGAGACACCGCGACTGTTAATTATCAACTTAGTACCAATACGACTCAAGTTGAAGCCGCAATTTATAGTAGTACGAGTGAATTATGGCGAAATGAGATGGGGTGGGCTAAAAACCCAGCGTTTGCAAGATGGGCTGGCCTAGTGACAGGTGAAGCAACCAATTCAGGTTTCAATGTATTAGCTGAAACTTTTGTAGACGACGCAATAAGCCAAGAGTTCACATATGGTTTTGACTATGTAAAGCATGATACAAAATACTCAGCCAAAGGTGACGCCGGTTCAAACAATTCGGAAGAAGAGTCAACGACCTTATCATTATTTGTTCAAGACAGAATTTCGCTTAATGAACAGTTTACTGTGATCCCAGGTATACGTTATGACAACTACAGCATAGATTCAAACTTAGTTGATAATGACTTTACAAACACGTCATTTGCTTTAGCGTTTGAATTCCAAGCATCTAATGATTTGCTATTTAAACTTAGCGGTACTGAAATATTTAAAGGTCCAGAAATTGCTGAGGTATTTACAGGTGCAGGAAGCGATGACTTAGCCAATGCTGACATTGATGCTGAAACAGGCTTGAACGTTGAGCTTTCTTTTGCATATAGAATTGAGGTTGGTGAGGGTGAGTTATCAACGGGTGCAACTGTATTTGATACGCAAATTAATGATTACATCTATGATTATGCAACACCACCTAAGGGTTCAAAAGTTCGCAGTTGGAAAGATAATATTGGTGACTTATCTGTAGATGGTTATGAAGCATATGTGAACTATGAGTTGAATGCCCTCAGTTTTGGTATTACCTTTTCAGACGCTGAAAGTGAGTTAGATGCATTTTCACAGTATAAAGATCTTGATAAAGCACGCCTAGATAGACAACAAGGCAGTACAATCAGTGCACACGCTAATTATGAGTTATCTGCACTAAATCTAGCTTTAAACTGGGAAGTATTAACGGTTTCAGATGTTGACGCCGGTATTGACTTAGACGGTGCGAGTTTGGATAACAGCAAAGATGGATACACGGTGCATAATATCTCTGCAAAATGGACACCTGAGCAATTTGACGGTCTGACTGTGATATTTGGTGTAGATAACTTGTTTGATGAATATTACGCGTCGCAGTCATCTCGCACAGGTTTATCTTTCCACCCTAGGTTTAAAGAGCTTTATTTACAAGACTATGAGCCGGGTAGAAATATCAAAGCGACAATTGCTTATTCGTTCTAACATTGCATCATTGTAAAAGGCTGGCTGAGTGCTAGCCTTTTATCTTGTTGCGCAAATGACTTCCTGTGAATGTTTACAGCTGATAATCCTGTACTTTTGTTTTACGTTGTAATCTGAAGGTTTATACTGTGCTCTTGTTGTGTCAACAAAAAGAGCAAATGGTGGAAGTAAAAAACCTATTAAAACAAGAACGTGTTGATTATATTTTGGCTGAACTGCAAAAGCGCTATCCAAACCCGCCAATTCCTTTAGATCATAAAGACCCATACACCTTGCTGGTGGCGGTGTTACTGTCGGCGCAATGTACCGATGAGCGTGTAAACCAAGTGACGCCGGCATTATGGGAGTTAGCTTATAATCCGTTTGATATGGCATTACAAAGTGTTGAAGACATTCAAGCTATTATTCGTCCTTGTGGTTTATCTCCGCAAAAGTCGAAAGCAATTAAACGTCTGTCTGAAATATTAGTTGAGCAACATGGCGGTGTGGTACCGCAAGACATGGCTATTTTAGAAACTCTGCCGGGCGTGGGTCACAAAACTGCAGGGGTCGTAATGGCACAGGCATTCGGTGTTCCGTCGTTTCCAGTCGACACTCATATTCATCGTTTAGCGCAGCGTTGGGGTTTAACGAATGGTCGCAGCGTTGAGCAAACCGAAAAAGACTTAAAGCGTTTATTTCCTAAAGAGACTTGGAACGACTTACATTTGCAGATCATTTACTATGCCCGCGAGCATTGCCAAGCAAGAAGTTGTCATGGTTTAGTGTGCCCAATTTGCACCACTTGTTATCCAAACCGCAAGCACCCGAAGAAAATCAAAAAGCCCTGATTTAATTAAAGCTTTCTTTGCACTCACTTTCTCACCTTAATTAATCTTCGGTATGTTATATTGTATCTTTATTTTTAAGGTGAGTTGTCATGTCTATTCCAGTCACAATTTTGCATGGTTTTCTTGGCTCAGGAAAAACCACACTTTTGCGCAATCTGCTATCCCAGTCATATAAATCTCAACAAGTGCCGGGTGTGATTGTTAATGATATGAGTGAGTTAGACGTTGACGGTGTACTTATCATGAATACTGAAATAGTCAGTAATGAGAGTGGCAACTTTGCAACCATTAGTGGTCACAGTATCAGTAGTAGCAAAGGTCTCAAAGAGCTCAAAATAGCTTTAAAAACACTCAAAAATGAGTCTAGACCGCCATGGATAATTATTGAAACATCGGGGAGCAGCCACCCTTTACCCTTGGTCGAGTTTTTCAAAGGCAATAAGGATTTTCAGCTTAGAGGCGTGATCACTCTAGTTGATGCGACTTGGCTAAAAGATGACTATAATTTTGGTAAAGAATTAATGCCGAGATGGCAAGATAATATGAGCGCACAGAGGCGAGGGGTCGAAAACATTCTTGCTGAGCAAATTCTATTTTCTAATAATGTCTTTTTGACCAAAACAGATAAGCTAACTGATAAAGCGGTTGAGGCTGTCGCTCAAGCAATTCATCCCATCAACCCTTATGCTGCTATTTCTAGTGCACAATGGGGCAAAGTCGATTTGGATTATATTCAAAGCTTTGAAGATTATAACTTCCATTTAGTGTCACAACTTGCAAATGAATTACGTGCATCGGTCAACACGCCACTAACACTCTCAGGCAAAAAAAATCAAAAGCTGATTGCAAAAGTCTTACGTGATGATAGGCCTTTTCATCCTATGCGCTTGTGGGAAACCTGCCATAATCACATGACTCATGGGGTATTTAGAAGTAAGGGGTTCTTTTGGTTGCCGACCCGCGATGATGTGTCATTACTGTGGAGCCAAAGTAATGGCAGTGTAGGGTTAGAAGTCGTTGGTTTTTGGCGTGCGCCGATACTCAATGATGACAGTCAAAACTTTACGGAAGAACACTATGACATTCTAAAAAATAAGGTCGATAAAATAGAAAGTCGATTTGGAGACAGACGTTGTCGTTTAACCGTGATTGGGCAAAAAGAAGAGGCTGCGGACTTTATTAAGGCACTCAAAAATTGTTTTTTAACCGATGAAGAATTGAGTTTTTGGCGAAAAGGCGGCACCTTCGAAGACCCTTGGCCGCAAAAAGTAGCGCAAGTATAAAGAAACTTTTTATAAAAGTGCCTGTATAAAACACTACGTATGCAGGCATTCTTTTATGGTTTCATTTTAAATCTAAAAAAGTCTTTAACTTTATAGTGACAAATCTTTTATTAACGTCATTATAAGAGCTTCGAGCATCCCAGCGAAACCATTCTTGTTAATTTCAGCGTCAAGCTAACTATTATTTGCGAACAATCAGTTATGAGCAGTGAACTATCATTCTCACGGGTGAAGGATTTCCCTTTACTGATGTGGATATTACTTTTTGGCTCCTTCATTACTCGGGGGAGTTTCTTTATGGTATGGCCATTTTTGGCGGTCATTCTTTACGATAAATTTGCCTTAAGCGCGACTGAGGTCGGGTTAATTCTATCGACGGCTGCCGTAGTAGCGGTATTTGTCAGTTTTATTGGTAGTACGCTTTCAGACAAGCTGGGTCGACAAACGGTAATGTATGCCACAGGCGTACTTTATATCGTGTCTTTTTCTTTACTAGCTGAGGCTGAAACCGTAACTATGTTTGCCATAGTGATCACTCTGTGCTCTATTGCTACGGCACTCTGGCGACCGCTGGCCTCTGCGCTCATCGGTGACATTATTGACGATAGTAAAACTCGTGAACTGGCGATGCAGAGTATGTATTTTATCGTTAATGTA
The DNA here is from genome assembly GCA_964479805.1 of uncultured Pseudoalteromonas sp. Taxonomy (GTDB): domain Bacteria; phylum Pseudomonadota; class Gammaproteobacteria; order Enterobacterales; family Alteromonadaceae; genus Pseudoalteromonas. The sequence continues at coordinate 37,897 of CAYZOE010000012.1, forward strand.
GGCTGTGCGGTTGGCCCAATTGCTGGTGTTTGGTTGGGTTTAACAGGTCTGCAGTCGAGTTTTTATATCACGACTGTGGCATTCGCATTCTTGTTAGGTTTGTTAGTATGGGGTTTTGCCTATCATGAAAAGACCTATCATAAAAAATCACAGCACAATATCGGTAGCGAAAGTGAGTTCTCAGCAGGGCTCGATGACAAAGTGTCTTTAAAAGAAAGTATAGGCATGAAGCAAACCTTGGCTATTTTAGCCAAAGATCGCTTACTTCAGTGTTTGATATTGGCCAATGTCATCTGTTTGTTTATTTATGGACAAATGGACAGCTCATTAGTGCAATACCTGACTCGCGAGAATGTACCAAAGTTACTTGAGCTGGTGTCATCATTGATATTTACCAATGCCATGGTGATCATCACTTGCCAGTTTCTGTTATTGCGGATCATGGCTAAAGTTGAACTGGTGCATCGTATTCAAATTGGCTTAGCCTTGTTGATGTGCTCGCAAGCTTTTATGGCAATTAATGCGCCGAGTTTCTTCTGGGGCTGGATAGGTGCGGTCGTAGTGCTGAGCTTAGCAGAGGCGATTTTGTTCCCGACCATGAACGTACATATAGACCGTATTGCACCCGATAATCTGAGAGGAGCTTATTTTGGCGCGTCAGCGTTTTACGACTTTGGCTTTGCGTTCGCGCCCCTTGGCGGCGGTATTATTCTCGATTTATTCGGTGGTTTTTGGCTATTTGTGGCGTGTTCAGCCATGTGCATTGTGGTAATGGGTCTTTACTATGTACTAGAAAAATTACCAAGACCAGACTTTGCCGAGCCGGTGAAAAGCGAAGTGCATTCTTAGCGTTTATACGCACAATGTGCAGTGGCTCATTGTGCGTTAGCATCTAATTAGGCAGCCTTTTTGGTGACAAAATAAGTAAATAAACCTGCAGAGATAAACATAAATAAGCCATATATACTCGGTGCAATCGACATCGTCGTGCTCTCTAAAATGCTACTGGTGATCAGCAAAGTGAGGGTGCCGTTTTGTAGGCCTACTTCAAGCGTAATGGTGCGAGACTGTGCATCGTTATGTAATAGTTTTTGGCCAATCAAGTAGCCTAACGACATAGTCATGATATTTAGTAAAACGGCGGCAGGTCCAGCAAGAGTGATAAACTCAATGAGTTTATCACCTAACTTCATGCAAATACTTAAAATTACCAGAGTTAACACAGCGATAGAAAACCAACTTACGTAATTTTGTGCACGATTGGCAAATATAGGCCATTTAGCGCGTATTGCCATACCTATCAAAACCGGAAATACAGTCACAGCCAGAAGTTTGAACCAAGTGCTTACAATAGGTAATTGAAAATTTTGAGCGTGTTCACCATAAAATGCGATAGCCCAAGTGGCCAAAAACGGGATAGTAAATGGGGTGACAAAGCCAATTACCGCGGTGAGTGAAACTGATAAACCAACATCGCCTTTTGCTAAATAGCTATATAGGTTTGATGTTGTGCCACCAGGGCATAAAGATAAAATAAATAAGCCAATCGCTAACTCGCCCGATAAACCAGTTAAAGCAATAATGACAATCGCGACTAATGGTAGCAAGAACATTTGGCAGCCTGCACCAATTAAAAAGCCCTTTGGCTGCTTAAAAATTCGAGTGAAGTCATCTCGGTTCAGGTTCATTCCGACACCAATCATAATTAAGATCAGCGCGACAGGCAAACCTATGCTGGTTAGCATTGTTGGCATAGATATTCCTTCTATTGTTATTATCGGTTTTATAAATTTAAGCTAGCAGTTAATTGACTGTCTTAAAGTATTAAGAGATTCAATCGCCTGTTCGAAGTCAAAATTATCAATATGTGCTTCAATAGACGATAACTGTTCTTTTCTTAACATATTGAGTTCGATAATTGACTTTAGGTGACTCTTAGAGCTTGCATCATAAGCCTGCAATGTTTTGTTCAATGTATTGAAGCGCTCAACCAAAACCGTTCTATCTAAAGTTATTAGCTCAATTCCTGTTCTTTGACTTTCATTTTGATTACTTTCTTTTAATATCAGCGCTTCGTGAAGCGCTCTTAAATATACAGTTAACTCACTGACTTGGTCACTATTAACTGCTTGATTGTCACGCACTGCTTGTTCGATTTCTAAAGCGCGTTGCTCAAGAAAGTGGGCGCCTAAATTTGCTGCTGAGCCTTTCAATGAGTGAGCTAAACGGTGGGCGCATTCTGTATCTCCTAACAAGAGTGCTTGGTTTAAATTAATAGTTTCTTCAATTTGCTTATTAATGAATTTTTTTAAGATTTTCCAATATACCTCTTCATTTCCTCCTAAACGTGCAATACCTTGTCGACTGTCTAGCCCTTCAAATTGAAACTTAGCATTACTAGGCTCTTCAGGATTGTCGGTCAGTGTCTTTTCAGTTATTACTGAGGGGCGGGGGAGTTCTGCACTTAAATGAGCTTGAATGGTATTTATCATTATTTGAAAGTTAATGGGCTTAGCAATATGCGCATTCATGCCAGCATTAGAGCATTTATCTATATCCTCTTGCATCGCATTTGCAGTCATTGCAACGATGGGGAGTGTTCGAAATTGCTCTATTTTGCGAATTTCTCTTGTCGCAGTAAGCCCGTCCATCACAGGCATCTGCATATCCATTAACACCAAATCAAAAGTGTGTTCTGAGAGCAAGTCTAAAGCTATCTGCCCATTACCAGCTACTATGACTTTTAGGTTTGACTGTTGCAGCATTTCAGAAGCGACCTCTTGATTAGTTTCATTGTCTTCAACTAATAAAATACGCTCTTGATTAAACCGTATTTTTTCACATTGTATTTGAGAAGGTTTTTTATAGTTTGGTTTTTGAGGGTTAAAGCACTCAGAAAGCACATTATTTACTTGAGAAGCATCAACTGGTTTTAGCATGAGAGCGTCGACTTGTTTTTGCAAAGATTGCTCTAAATGCACTTCATTACCATGTGCTGTGACCAAAATGCATTTTGGTGAATTGTCATTGAGGCGAGCTCTGATCTTTTCAATGGTTTGAATACCGTCTAATTGTGGCATTTTCCAGTCGATAAATAAGACATCGAAACTTTTAGTTTCTAATAACTCAATAGCTTCTAAGCCACTGACTGCAGTTTGAACTTCAAATTTCATAACGTTTAAGATGTTCGATAAAATATCTCTCGCGCTTTCATTATCATCTACAACTAAAGCTTGTTTTCCTTCTAAGTTACTTGCTGGGCAGGTGACTGTTGAAGATTTGTCGCCTTGAATCTCACATATTATATTAAAGTCAAATTGTGAGCCTTTATTTGGGCTGCTAGAAACAGTGATTTCTCCCTGCATAAGCTCTACTAAATGCTTCGAAATACTTAAACCAAGTCCAGTGCCACCATACTTTCTGGTAATTGAACCATCAGCTTGAGAGAACGCTTGAAATAGCCTTTTTTGTTGCTCAGGCGTCATACCTATACCGCTGTCTTGCACAGCAAAGTCTAGTTCAACATTTTGCTTATTTTTCTTAGAGTTAACAGTTATTTTTATTTCGCCTTTTTCGGTAAATTTAATCGCATTACCGACAAGGTTAATAAGAATTTGTCCTAAACGAAGAGGATCACCAATTAGATTAAGCGGTGTGTCAGGTTCAATATCAATGAGCAATTCAAGGTCTTTTTCTTGTATTTTAATAATGTTGATAGCAACAACATTGTCTAACACTTCTTGAAGTGAAAAAGGCACTTCTTCTAGAGACAATTTTCCGGATTCTATTTTAGAAAAATCTAAAACATCATTGATGATACCCAGTAAGTTTTTTGCAGCCAGGTCTATTTTATTAATGTAGTTGTATTGCTGTTTGGTGAGTTCTGTTTTTAAAGCTAAGTGGCTCATGCCGATAATCGCATTCATGGGCGTACGGATTTCATGGCTCATATTTGCCAAAAACTCTCCTTTTGCAGAACTCATTTCATCAGCTTTGATCTTTGCTTCTATTAACTCTTGCTCCATTTGTTTGCGTTCGGTTACGTCAAGTAATAACCCAACGCCGCCATCAGCAATATTATTAACATCGGTAAAACTGGCCTCGTATACTACGAAGCTTCTAGAGTGGCCTTGTTCATCATCAATCATAATTTCAAAGTTATGATTGCTGTTGTTAGAAATTAAACGTTGATGGGATTCTTCAAAAATACATGCAACATTTGGAGAAAAGATATCAGAGGGCATAGCAGCAAGCACATCTGCATCAAAAGTACCAAAATAGCGATGAAAAGAGCTATTGACACCTAAAAAACGACCCTTTTTATCTTTGTAGTACATTGGGTTAGGTATGGCGTCTAGAATCTTCTTATTCAGCTCTAGTTGTTCACAGACACGTTTCTCAGCCTTAGCTTGCAGCTCAATGTTTTGTGTCAATTGTAAACTAATGGCCAAATCATGAATGACAGACTTAACCCATTTATAGTCAGAACTGTTAATGCTTTCTAAGCAGCCAAGCTCTAATAAGCCGATGCTTTGTTGTCCAACTAAAAGAGGGAAGTAATGCATCTCGTTTATCTCAAGGCGTTCGCCATTCAAATCAATCGAGTATTGATGCTCACCGAAACGCAGCCTGTAAGGTTTTTTTGTCTCGACGACATGAAAGTGAATACAGTCCCTATTATTATATTTTTTAGGGGCCGAGGCACAGTAGCCTGTTCCAGCTACCCTAGAAAGTACACTGCTATTTTCGATGACATAAAGGCCCATCAAGGGGATGGGTAATCGTTTTTCTAAAAACTGTAGTAGCTCTTCGCCCAATGCTTTGGGGTCTTTCTTTCCCCTTAAAGCCATCCCAAAGTCTTTCATTATGGTATTAAAGTGTAACTGCTCAGAGATGTTCTCTAATAAGAAATTCATAGATTTAGTGAATACAGAAAGCTCGCCTCTGACAGATTCATTAAGCTTAAAATTGAGGTTTTTTTCTTTAACATTTTGCACCACTTGCTTTTGAATTGTGGCTACTGGCTTGATGTATAAACTCCATAGTAAATAGAAGGAAATTAGAATATTACTCACGAGTAAGATAATCAGCACCGTGTTGGCAAAGTGAACAACTTCATAATCTTCTTTTAACTGATGCATTTGGTTATTAAGGCGACTTTCAACACTATGATAGGCTTGCTCAATTTCTGTCATGATATTGGCTTTAGCGGCAAAATAATCATCACTAAATAATATTTGCCTTGCTAATACGAAATCGGGATCACCTATAATATTCCAATTACCAAATTCATCTTGTTTCAAGCCTTTCATTGCATTAAAAGCGCGATTTTCAAGATTCACAAGGGCATCAGATTGAGCTAAAGCATTACGTAATCTTGCAAGTTCTATTGGTTGGATCCCTGTATTTTCCAGCCGCTCTATAATACTTTTTCCTTTGATACTTTGGTCTATTTGGGGGAGAGGCATATTAGGAGCTGATAGTTTATCCCAGTAGTCGAGAGTGTATTCAGAAGGTAGGGGCACTTTGCCTTGACGTAGAAGCAAAACATAATCAAATAAATCTAACCATCGCTTATTTCTGGTATTTGCGTAGCTTCGAGCAAATTGTGAGAGTTTATCTGAGCTGGTTTTCAACTCATTAGCAAGGTTGTTAAGCTTAAAAAGCTGCTCTTTTAATAAAGTGATCTCGGATAATTTACTTTGGGAGGTGTAGGTCGTTAATCCCATACCAAGCCCTGAAAATAGCATTATTGTAAATGTAATGATGAATGTGGTTCTTAAGTTAAGCATTATTCAATAAATTTATTTGCTGTAAATTACAGGATAGACCTATATTTATTTTTATGTTTAAAAAATAAACAGCTCTAACCTATGGAGAATGCAACCGTTCTAGTGGTTGATGATGTCAGTGAAAACTTATCTTTTATTAGTGAGGTCATTGGTGATGAATACAGAGTACTGGCTGCAAAAAGTGGCTCGGTCGCGCTGGCAATTCTAGAGCGTCACGAGATAGATATTATTTTATTAGATGTGGTGATGCCTAAGATGGATGGTTACGAAGTCATCACTGAGTTAAAGCGCAACCCTAAAAGTAAAGAGATCCCAGTGATATTTCTCACTGCCAAGTCTTCGGTTGAAGATGAAAAAAAAGGCTTTTCACTCGGCGCATCAGATTATATTTCAAAGCCTATTAGCCCGCCAATTTTGATGGCAAGACTAAAAACGCATCTTTTAAATAAACGTTCAAAAGATTTTCTTAAAAGTAAAAACTTGTATCTTGAAGAAGAAGTGCAAAAGCGCGCCGCGCAAATGTCTGAGTTGCAGGATGTGACAATTCAAGCAATGGCGAGTTTAGCTGAAACGAGAGATGAAGATACAGGGTTTCATATCAAACGTACGCAACTGTATGTAAAGCGTCTTGCAGAAGAACTATCAAAACAGCCTAAATATGAAAAAGAGCTCACGGCTGAGCGGATCGATATTTTTTATAAATCAGCGCCTTTACATGACATTGGTAAAGTTGGTATCCCAGACAGTATTTTGCTCAAACCAGGTAAATTGACTGAGAATGAGTTTGAAGTTATGAAAAACCATTCAGTTTTGGGCTATAGCGCCATAAATCAGGCTGAGCAAAAAGCTGGCACAGCGCATGATTTTCTAGAAGTTGCGAAAGAGATCGCTCTAAACCACCATGAAAAATGGGATGGCAGCGGCTATCCTAATGGAATTAGTGGCGAGAAGATCCCATTAAGTGCCAGGTTAATGGCTATTGCTGATGTTTATGATGCGCTTATTTCTACGCGTGTTTACAAAAAAGCAATGTCTCACGAGCAAGCTATTGAAATTATCAAAAAAGGCAAAGGGAAGCATTTTGATCCTCTGCTTATTGATTTACTTCTTGAAATTGAAAATGAATTTTTTTCTATTTCTGAAAAGTATCGAGATTAATTAAATAGGCTTAGGAGCTAGGTATGCAGAGTAAAGTGCTTGTGATTGATGACGATGATGTAAACCATGACATTGTGAACTCAATGCTGGGTCTGCATTATGATATCACTTCAGCTCTAGGGGGGAAGCAAGGACTAGAGCTGTTATCTCAAGCAGAGTACGACGCCATTTTATTAGACGTGGTTATGCCAGAAGTAAATGGTTATGAGGTATGCGAACAGTTACGAAGTCAGCTCAATTGTCACACGCCTGTGTTATTTGTTTCTGCTAAAAATTCGACTGAAGATATCTTACAAGGATTTCGCGTTGGTGGAGATGACTACATTACTAAACCCTTTGATGCAGATGAGTTAAAGTTTCGCATAGACAGGTTAATGAACTTAAAAGATGAAATCGCTTCATTGAAAGAGAGTTGTCAAAACGCAGAAGAAGTTACAATGACAGCGATTACTAGTTGTAGTGAGTTGGGTGTTGCGCTTGAATTTATCGAGAAGAGTTATCTTTGCAAAACAATAACTACCTTAGCCGATGAAGTCATTAGCTCAGCCAAGCAATTAGGTTTAGAGGTATCGACTCAAGTAGGGATATTGAATAGTTTTAAAAATTACAGCAGTTCAGAATTAGTTAATCCGCTAGAAAATGAACTATTAACTCGGGCAAGAAGTTCTAAAACCGTAATTAATATAGATAAAAGAAGTTTTTTTAATAGTGAGCGGTGTTCATTGTTAGTTAAAAATATGCCCTGCGGTGATTCTGAAAAGTACGGCCGCTTCAATGATATTTTGGCTTTAATAGTAAGAGGGGCAGATGCAAGATTGTCATCTCTTGAAACTAATATCAAAATGATGCAGCAAAGAAATAAAGGGATCAAAGAGCTAAGCGAAATTGCTCATAAAGACTTATCTAATATAGAAGAAACACATAAGGCTTATACTCAATCAATTCAAGACCTCATTGAAGATTTACTATATGATGTTGAAGAGGCCAGCATAGGCTTTGGGTTAAATCAGCAACAAGAATCTGAGTTAATTGCTTTGCTTAGTAAGGCTAGAGAGCGTGTTTTAGAGGTTAATGAAAGAACCGAAGACATGTCAGCCGTATTTTGTGATTTTTTCTATAAATTAGATACCTTAGTGGAAGATTAATTATTTAGTGATAAGTTGGTTGAGAGCTTATGAGCAATTACCTACAATACGCACAGTTTTCACACTGTATTTAAGAAAAAATTATGACAGATAAGACAGATTTACCAGCAATTCCAGATCACCTTTCAATTAATCCTCGTAGCAAGTTCTACAATGAAGAGATCCTACAGCACGATATTGGTGTGCGCTTTAAGGGCAAAGAGCGTAACGACGTAGAAGAGTATTGTATCAGTGAAGGGTGGATCAAAACTGCGGCACCTAAGGCATTAGATCGTTTCGGTCAGCCAATGCTGATTAAATCAAAAGGTGAAGTTGAAGTATTTTTCCGATAAAAACTAGAGGAGTAAGTTACTGCTTACTCCTTTGACCTCTAAAGTTTTCATTTTCTGTTTATTAACACTGCTTCGATAAAAGTTAGCAATTAATAGGTGTATGGGCGAGGTGATTGAGTCAGGAACGTAATCACTACCTATTAAGCCTGTTATCTAAAAATGCATCAATTTCTGCGAAAATACTTGCAAAGATACTTTGGATTATTTTTTGAACCAACTTTAGGCTTTTGCTTATTGTTTGTCTTACCACTGGTTATGAAAAAACAGCCAGCAAAGCAATTCCTATGTCGATGCTGACTAATGGGAAATTAGTAATACTGGTGGGAGTCACAGTGACATTGTGGATCTGCATTCAATTCTGAAATGTTCAATGTTTGATGCGTTGAGGTTTGCTCATCCCATACCGTTGCTTGTTGTTTATGAGGATCAATAGCGACCACTTCTACAGGGTGATTGTTGTACTCAACCCACTCACCACGTTTCAATTCATTTGCTTGCATAACTAACCTACCTTAATTTTTAACACACATTTGTTTACGAATTGAACAGTTTAAGAGTTTACTTTTTATTAAAAAATTAAATATACACCTTAAAATTGTAAATAAAAATGGTTTGCGTTAGCATTTGGTGAGTTCATTTATCTTTTGGTACATAAATATGAAAAAAGAAAGGCCAATGAATCTGGCCATAAATACAATTGCTTTACCTGCTACAGCGTATGCATCTATTTTGCATAGAGTGAGCGGAGTAATTGTTTGGGTTGCGATGTTAGTAGCTATTGTCATTAGTTACTTTGCATTAAAGTCTGAAACTAACTTTGATGAAGTAAGCTCAATTCTAGAGAATTATTTTATTGCAAAATTTGTTGTTTGGGGGTTTCTGACAGCACTTGGTTATTACTGTGTCGGAACTATAAAGCATATTATTCAAGATTTTGGATACTGCGAAGAACTAAAAAGTGGCAAGGTGATCTCATTGGCAGCAATTGTAGTTGGTGTTTTACTTAGCATATTGGCTATATGGTGGATCTGGTTATGATAAACATATTTAAGTCAGGTTCAAAACAGTGGGTTTTTCAGCGTATAGGTAATGCTTGCATTGTTGCATATAGCGCACTCTTACTTTGTTTATTGCTTTCTGTAGATTTGAGTAGTTTCACAGCGGTTTCTAACTTGTTTTATAGTTCATGGTTCAAAGTAACCACCTCTATTTGCATTATATTGTTTGCTTTTAACAGTGTGCTAGCTGGTTGGCAAATTGCAGGTGATTATGTAAAACAAAAATCGCTAAATAAACTGTTTAACATGATATGTATGACAGCAAGTGCTGCCTCAGTAGTAATTATCTTCTTACTGCTCTGGGGTTAATACTAGGGTGTTGTTTACTTATCCTGAGCTCTGCTTACTAAGTTCAATATTGCTCTTCTTCTAGTGGGAAGAGCAGATCCAAAACGGGTAATACTGTGCTAGCAAATAATAATGACACGGAACATGCCCAAAAGTAGTTCAATTCAGTATGTGTTTTGATAAGCCAAGATGCACTCATGCACAGCCAAAATATATTAAATAACATCACACTAAATTTTGGTTTGAGTGGCTTGGCGCAATAAATACAAGTTAAAGGTTCTCGATTTAATAACGGAAGCCTTTGCGACATACTCAATGATTTATTACAACAAGGGCAGTTCCTCGAGGACAGTTCTCTGAACATATTAATACGCATTAGTTGCAAATAGTTATCATTCAATGTTATTGCTTTCTTGTATGAAATGAAAGCTTAAAATCAATTTTTATTGATGGCATGTACTTTTTTTTCTGGTTCACTTTTAGAGTTATTTATAAATAGGTTTTTGAGAAGCTTAATACTCTCAATGATCAATAGTGATATAGCGATTGCCGATATACATATAATGAATAACTTAAGTATCATTGGCATAGTTAATTCAGCGACAGCCACCTGTAGCCAAACAACCAGAGGTAAATGCACTAAATACAAACTATAAGAGGTGTCAGCGAGCTTTTGTGTGAATGTAATTGGTTTGTTTGCAAATTCTTTGAATAAACCAATAAACAGCATACAAGAAGTCCACATCATTACAGCATAGCTCACTACAAAGGCGACTTTGATTTGTAGATAATACTCGTGCATATATTGCATCTGATAACGAGAGAGCATGACTGCGGCGATACAGCTGCATAACCAAACACCTAGTTTTAAAGCGCTCAGCTTCGTAAAATCTGCAAGTGTTTTCTGGTGATTGAATAATACCCAGCCAAATAAAAAGAAACCGCTATATAAACATAGCACTGGCCATTGTGGTGTTAGGCTTTTATCTGGGGTATCGACCCCCCAATGCTGCATATACCAAAGACAACAAGTAGTCAGAGGAATAACAAGTAAGTACAAGCCTTTTCTGGTAAGCGTATGCACAAGAATAAAGTGCATTCTTCCAGCTAATTTAGGCGTAAATTGAGAAAGCTTGGTTTGGAGTAAGTAGAGTAATAATGTCAGAAAAGTAGCTAGAGTGAGGTAGTACAAGAACCACAAATGTGTGCCGACAAATAGACTCATCGATAAGCCTTTAAAATCGCTAAAGCTTGTCACTAAAGCCGCGATTATATTCGCTTCACCTTGCATACTTTCAGCACCCATTATCCAGCCTGACACCAGCAGTGGTCTAAGCAATATCCAGCCTAGTAAAAACGGCAGCACAATTCGTGTAAATCGTGATGTTAAAAAACCTTTTATGCCGACTTTTTGTAGTGTCATACAAGAGAAAAAGCCGGCAATTAAAAAGAAAACCTCTAGACGAAACGCATGGCTAATGAACACAAACACCGACACCCAGTCACTGGTTGAGATATCCATCACTGCCCAGCCGATGAAGATGGGTAGAAACGATAGACTGGCATGATAGACAATGCCCAGTAATAAAGCGTACGCACGAACTGCGTCTAAATAGTGCAATCGGGTTGTGGTCGTCATTGTTATGTCTCTCAAAGTGAAGGGAGAGGCCTGCATTCGGGCCTTATTAATTGCATTATTAATAAAAGCCAATTTCATCAATTTGATAATCGAATTTGGCTTGTTGTAGGCTAAACGCCACAATGCTTAAGCTATTAAGGGTTTTAGGATCTAAAGGCGTTTGTGCCGACCATGCGCGTTTCATGTTTTTGAAAGGCAGTTTGACGGTATGAAATTGCCCATCCGCTTTGATCATGACCGGGAGTGCATGATAATCGAAGTTATCAATCGCACTGCTATTGGCTGATACTGATAACATGCCTTGGTTGATTTTAACTTTGAGCACAATGCCCTGATATTGGCTGGCATCGAGCTGTTTGCCAAATTCGTTCAGTGGCAGCACCGAACTTGCCCAACCAGGCTGACCTCGAGGCGGCACGATATCGCCCTTGGCTGAAAGTAGGCCATTGTTGACGCTTATATGGGTTTTGGTCTTACCGCCGGCACTGGTGTCGTCAATAAAGAGCCTTTCAAAGCCCATATTGTTTTGTGAGGCTGAATTAAAATCATCAACCAGCGTTTGCGATTCTCCCGCCCAGGTGGCATGTGAAAAGCTAATTAGTAGGGTAAGTTTTACGACTTCTATAAAGTGTTTTAATGTCATGTTAGTGTGCTCTATGTTGATTGTCGATTGCAAAAAGCCTGCGGCGTTTTTGCTTGGTTTAATCAATAAGTGCCGGTCGATTTGAAAAGGTGACAAAATAAATCACAAAAAATTTTTTAATTTTTGTTGTCACCTTTTCTGAAGAGCTGGCACTGATAAGACTATGAAGATAAAAACAGGCTTTGAGGCATGTTTAATACAGCAAAAAAACATAAGACACTTAATGATGCGGCTTTGGTGATGCGCGCGCTTGGCGGCAATAAAAGTGCTTTTTGCGAAATAGTATCGCGCTACCAAACACTACTTTGTTCATTGGCCTATTCAGCCGTGGGCGATATCAAATACAGTGAAGACCTAGCGCAAGATGCATTTGTTGAAGCGTGGAGAAAGCTCGATACTTTGCACGACCCAAACAAAATCAAGGCTTGGCTGTGTGGCATTCTTAAATTTAAGATAAGCCATCATTATCGCAAGCAGGCTTCAAATGCAGAAAAGCACAGTGAGCAGCTAGATAGTGCCGAGCACATTAGCGCTGAGAACGCTGAACTTGAAGCCAACGCAATTTCAGCGCAGCAACAAACATTGATGTGGCAAGTGCTTGAACAGCTAGATGATACCTACCGTGCACCGCTGATTTTATTTTACCGAGAGCAGCAATCCGTTGAACGTGTCGCCAGCGAACTGGATTTATCGGTCGACACCGTAAAGCAGCGCTTGTCGCGAGGTCGGAAGATGATGAAAGAGGCGGTAACTGCTCTGGTTGAAGTATCGCTTAAACATTCAAAACCGGGACTGGCCTTTACCTCTGCGGTGATGTCTGCGATCAGCGAGGTTGCGCCACCGGCCAAAGCAGCAGCAGGTTTAGGTGCTTTTAAAGCAGGCGCAGGGCTTAACTTTGCCAGCATCATGGCCGTCTTAGGTTCAGCATCAGGGGTTGTGAGTGCATATTTTGGTTTGCGAGCCAGTTTGGATCAATCTCGCACAGAACGAGAAAAAAGGTTAGTGAAGAAAAGCGTATTTTTATTTATGCTCATTGCCGCGCTGTATGTTGGGGTTTTGTTACTACTAAAGCCACTCGCTTCTGCACAGAAAAATTACATAGATGAAATTACCTTGGTCGCGCATTTTAGCGTGTTTATGTTTGTAGCGGCTTATTTTTGGTTAGTGAAACACGCATTTAATGCTATGAAGCAATTAAGGGCACAAGAGCGACTTTTTAATCCTGATGCCTTTAGCGCAGAGCAAGATAAACCCAATGCTAAGCAAAGAGAGTACATCAGTCCTATTCGTTTATTCGGCGTGCCCCTGATCCATATGCAATTTGCAATGCCTGAGCAAACCGACAACCCTGCCGTTGGTTGGATAGCTGGTGGGAGTAAAGCATATGGGTTGCTCTTTGCATGGGGAGGCGTTGCCGTCGCACCTATTAGTGTTGGTATTATTTCTTTCGGTATTTTAAGTGTGGGGGCTGTAGGCATTGGATTATTAGCAACAGGCACGGTGGCTATAGGTGGTTTGGCATTTGGCGCCTCAGCCATTGGCTATCAGGCATTTTCTTCTTTGTCTTCATTGGCATGGCAAGGGGCTGTGAGTGGTGGTTTTGCAGTTGCCGTAAACGGTGCCATTGGCGCAATTGCGTATGCTGAGCAAGCAAATAACGAACTCGCTGCGCAATTGACGAATGTATCTTTCATTAACCAGTATTATCCTTGGGTGCTTGGACTCATTGCGGTATTTGTGATTGTCCCAGCGGCATGGCATTCGAATAAAGTCAGAGCCAGAATGAGAAAAAACGCGCTGAAATGATCAGCGCGTTTTTTTAAGATATCTCAGCTTAACCTCAAACTAGGCCAGTTGCAAAGCCCGCCAACATAAAGAAAACAACCATCCAGATAATGGGCAGTTTAAGCTGTTTCATTAAGTAAAAACCCACTAATACTAAGGCAATATCAAGTGGCTTTAGTACTGCACTAATAAATACAGGTTGGTATAGCGCCGCAGCAAGTAGACCTACTACAGCAGCGTTAACGCCTGCTAAAGCGCTCGCAACCTTTGGTTTTTGCGCCAGCTGTTGCCAGTTCTTTAATACCGCTAATAATAATAAAAAGCCTGGAAGGAACACCGCCGCAGTGGCAATGAGTGCACCTGCAATAGGGTTGCTAGGTAGTAGCTCATAGCCAATGTAAGTTGCGAAGGTGAACATAGGCCCAGGCACAGCTTGTGCGGCCGCGTAGCCGGTTAAAAATGCATCTTGGCTGAGTTGATCTCCGACGATATTTTGCAGTAGCGGTAGCACCACATGGCCGCCGCCAAATACCAAGCTGCCCGCCTGATAAAAATCATTAAATAAGCCTAACTCTGGCGAGATGTGCGCAGCAAATGGTAACCCTAGCAATAAACCGATAAACAAAATCAGCGGGACGAGATTCGGCTTGAAAGGGCTTGAATTTGAGCCATTTGAGTGGCTTTTTTCTGATTGTAAAAACAGTGTGCCTACGATAGCTGCAAAAACTAATACGGCGATTTGCATTATGATGCTTGGCATTACCAATAGCGCGATTGCTGTGAGCAAGCACAAGCTTACCGATAGTGTATTCTTACAGAAGTTTTTATACATACCCCACGTGGCATCGGCAACCACCACCACGGCCAGTAGCTTCAAGCCATGCACTACATTTTGAAAAGCACTGGTATCCATGACTTGGCTTGAAAGTAAGGCTAAACCTATCATGATCAGAATGGATGGCAGGGTAAAACCTAAAAATGCCGCACAGGCTCCTAACAGCCCGCCGCGTTTATAACCCAGTGCAAAGCCGACTTGGCTAGAGCCCGGGCCGGGTAAAAACTGACTGAGCGCAACGATTTGTGCATATTCATTATCATCAAGCCACTTCATCTTCTCGACAAAGGTTTTTCTAAAGTAGCCGATGTGAGCGGCTGGCCCGCCAAAGCTTATCCAGCCAAGCCAGAAAAAAGTTTTAAAAATAGAAAGCATACGCAAGACGCAAAATGCGAGGTTGTTATAAGTATGCCCATAGTGTAAAAATTCACTTAGCATGATTCAAATTAATAGTATTTATGCTAACTATGAATGATTCTGGATTTATTAGGCTGGAGTGAGCTAGAGAAATAAATGGGTAAAGAAGAATTGCAGTGGCGACATATTGATTTAAATCTGCTGGTGGCATTTTCGTATCTGTATCGCCATCGTAGCGTCAGTATTGCCGCAGAGCATGCCTGTGTGAGCCAATCGGCAATGAGTCATAGTCTTGCTCGATTAAGACAGCTTTTAGGCGATGTATTATTCGAAAGAAAAGGGCATCAAATGTGCCCAACCGAGCGTGCCCACCAGATAGCGCCTAAAATCAGCGTGTTGCTCGATACCGTTTCTGGACAGATTTTGCAAAGTGAGCCATTTTCACCTAGTCATTATCAAGGTGTGTGTCGAATAGGGTTAACCGATTATGCCGAATTGATATTTGCGCCAGCGATTTATGATGCTATTCGAGCGCAAGCCCCTCATGCTCAGTTCAGCTTGATAAATGTGAATCGCAGTAACTATGAGCAAATCTCTGAACAAGAAAAGCTCGACATCATTATCGGTAGTATACCGCTTTTAGCTGATGGGTTTAGCAGTCAACATTTATACACTGAACAGCATGTGTGTTTGGCTGATCTATCGGCTTTAGATCCATCTATTTTCTCAGCCGATGGTCAATTAAGTTTGCAGTCATTTACACAGGTTGAGCATGCTTTAGTGAGCCCCGACGGTAAGCTGGCAACACAAATTGATAAAACTTTGGCTGAGCATGGTTTATCACGACAAGTCACAGTAGCAAGTCGTAACTTTTTAACCATTCAAACCTTGCTTAAAGGGCGCGCCTTGATTGCGATTGTGCCGAAGAAAATGGCAGATTTGGCTACCGAGCAAGGGGGGCTCTCGATGTTAGAGCCGCCGATTGCAGTTGCTGATTTTGATATTGCGATGATCTGGCCTGAAGTGAAAACTCAAGATGACAAAAGCCGTTGGTTACGTAGTGTGTTAAATAAAGTATTGGTATAACGGCTTAAGCCTGAGGTTTAAGCCGACAACAAGTGAAACAGCTCTCAGAAAAGGTTACTGCATTAACTTAATTTCGACGTAACCAATATGCTTACCGGTTTGATGATGGATACCCTCAGCAAAATCTGTATCGTCACGCTCGCTAGAAAGTAAGGTAATTGGCTCGGCTGGATCTGTAGCTAGGTTGCCAGAGCTAAAGCGCAGGCCGCTATCACTGCCCGCATCATAGACTTTTAATTCAATGGTTTGGCTCTCAACCCACGCATTGTCATTAAATAAAGATAAGCTGTTAATGGCCACAAACCAATCAGGGCTCGGTGCTATCATCGAAACCACACTTAAAAGCGGGAAGTCTTGGCTGGCTTCAAAAGTGAACGCCACACTTTGGCTGCCATTGGAGATCCCTAACTCATCAATTAAATAATTAGAATGACCTGCATTTTGTATGTCACTGATTTCATTTTTTAATGTACTTTTTCCACCCGTTTCAGCCATTAAAACAATACCTGGTGAGGCTACTTCATCACGTTTGAAGATCCCCCCTTCTAAATTATGGGTAAGCCCGACAAGGGGTGAGAAGTGAGTACCACTAGGGTAGTTGGTGGCAAAGTTAGCAGCTGTCCACTCTTGCGTAAAAGTGAGCTCGTAAGTCACTGTATCAGCTGGAGCTGTGCTTGATGGTGGTGTTGTCGTTGGCGTTGTTGTTTCAGGTGTAGAATTAGAACTTGAACTACCACCACACGCATTTAAAAGGGTAAAGCTTAAAACAGTTGAAAATTGAATGAGTTTGTTCATAGTTACACTTGGGTTCATGTCATGTTTTTTACTAGACCTTGAACTGCAAATATTTATTTCAAAAACTGTTTTATTTTTGTTCGATTCAAAGCGTTCTTAGCTTGAAGCACAGCGTTATAACTGATTAAATTCGTTAAGAAATATTGTGGTATTTTAAGGGAGTTAAAAGTGAGACATATTTGTTTGGTTTTGCTGGTTTTTTGTTTGTTCGGATGTGGTGGTTTTGGTGAAAGTAATCAAGCTAGTACGCATATTATTGAACTGCAGTCTTCGGTTTTAGGAGAAAATAGACGACTACATCTTCATTTACCCAAACAATATGCAGAGTCTCAACAAAAGTACCCTGTTTTATTTATGACTGATGGTCGAGCAAATCTCCAACATACAATCGCTTCTGTTGAGTTTTTATCATCGCAGGGTCTAATACCTGAGTTAATTATCGTCGGTATTGAAAGTAATCAAAACCGCACTCATAACCTTACTCCCACTTATCGCGAAGATAGTTTTGAGGTGCTCCCGATCGATGGTGCAATGCTGCTAAATCAAGATCCCGGCGGCGCTGAGGCGTTTTTAGACTTTATTGCTGATGAAGTTAAACCTTATGTTCAGAAGCACTATCGGGTTTCAGGTTATGATGTATTTGCAGGTCACTCTTTCGGTGGCTTATTTGCGGTTTATGGCTTAGTTAAACAACCAGATCTATTTGACGCTTTTATTGCGATTAGTCCAAGCCTTTGGTGGGATCATCAAGCTTGGCTGGGGCATTTAAAGTCGATACCTTTAAATAAATTAAGCGATAAATCGATTTTCTTTGCTGTGGGAGAAGAGGGACCACTGATGGAAGACCCTTATGAGCAAGTGAAGTTATATTTAAATAATCAGTCTATTGATGGGTTTAAGTTTTCAGCTAAGCGCTTTTTAGGAGAAAACCATAATAGTGTGGTTAATCAGGGCATGTATTTTGGTTTGAAATCAATATTCTCTGACTTTGCACTTACGCTTGCAAACACCGCACAAGGTGAGAAGAAGATTTTGGTACATCAAAAACTAGTAAAGGGTAAGTATGGGGTTAAACAGCACCTTGAAAGTCAGCTCGAAGCGTTAGCCTATGACGCTTTATTTGAAGATAAACAGCAGCTTTCAGTGTCATTGTTCGAATTAATTCTAAAGCGTGAACCCAGCACATTGTCAGCGTATATAGGCTTGGCTTCTATTTATGCAAAACAACAAAATTATAAAAAAGCCATAAGTGTATACGAAAGAGCCTTAAGCCAACCCAAATTGGCCATAGGTAGTCGGGGTCAGATCAATCATCATATAGCCGAGCTTGAAGCTAGGCTATTAAAGGCAAACTTATAATATAGGTCAGTTTGCTTGATGATAAGTGAATCACCAAGCTTTAAGTTAAGCTTGTACGGTAAGCTGATGATGAATCGACTGCACCAGCTCTCTAGGTAGACAAAGTTGATTGGCCAATGCCTTAAGATATTGCCCTGAGATAGACTGGTTTAGATCAATAGCGCTGACACTCGCGGCGTAAACTTCAATGCCTGTTTGTGCATCAGGCACTGATTGCACCAATTCTGAGAGTGTCATAGGTTTTCTTAACTCGTCAAATAACATGGCTTTTTCGTTAACAGTCAACTCCATGGTTTCAACTTGCGCAAAGATTTTCTGACGCTCGGTTTCATCAATATGACCATCAGCATAAGCCGCGGCTATCATGGCACGCATAATAATGAGTTGGCCTGAGCCCGACTCATCCTCCACCACTTGTTCAAAGCTTTGCTCCGGCATATAAGCAGGTGTGAAGTCAAAAGTACGACCTTGGTGAGCATGCGCTTGATTGTGGCCACGTTTATTCATGGCGTTTTCATAAGCGCGGCTATCGGCTTGCTGTTGTGCAGCTTTATTTTGCTCTGAATATTCTTTATAAGCTTTCCAAGCAAGACCGCCTACCGCAGCAAGTGCACCATATTTAACGGCTTTTTTCCCGGTTTTTTTACTTTTCTTACCGCTGACTAAGCTGGTTAAGCCACCGCCGGCGACCCCCCCTAGAAAGCCACTTAGGGCACCTGATTTGTTGAGGCTACCAACGAGTTTTTGCAAGTCTTTCATATTTTGTCTCCTTCACTTTTACCAAACTACTTCATAGGCTGATGTAGTTTGAGTATATCTGTGCCCAGATTAAGAGAAGCTATTTAAAATTAAAAGCCCATATTTGTTACAAAGCATTCATGGTAGTGCGCTAGTTATGTTGTGATTGCATAATTGTTATTTGAATATATGGCTTTTTGAGTTTAATACACAGCAATAACCAGAAGATAATTTTGAATATTGGAAGACAGGGATCTTCCTCTTTTATGTGCAGGATCCTAATGTTGAAGTACTAGCTGAAAAAGTCGTGGCTGCGGGTGGTAAAAGCGTATGGAAAAACCGCGCTACTATTATCCGGGTGAAAAGCCTTATCGTATGTTTTATATGGAAGATCAGTTTGGCAACATATTAGAGATTTTCAGCCATAGTTATGAACTAATGTATAGTGCCGGCGCTTACTAAATCAACAAGCTCACCGTTAAAAGGCTTCTCAGAGCTTGGGAAGCCTCAGATAGAAATTATGTAATGCAAATAGCTAGCTACTTGGCTTTTGAGTATGCAAAATAAGTGCAGTCAAGCCAATGATGAAAAATAGCGCGCCACCTGAGAGCAAGAAAGGGTCGATAAAAATGTTCTCATTGAAAGAGAATTTACCTGCTGAAATTTTCTTCCAGCCCATAAAATGCTGATTAGCAGCGACTACTGCACCAAAGAACCCCAGCACTAAAGCGAGATATTTTGTTAGAAAATGATGCACAAATGGCAGAATCACAATAATGCCAAGCAAACCGATAACAGTGCGTTGTGTTCGACAATATGGACAAATATATACGGCACCCATTAATTCTACCGTCCAAGCAATGATGCTGACTGCAATGGCAAATAATCCCAGCCAATGACGTTTGGCGATGATGTTTTCTAATGTCAGTTGATTCATAACACTCTGTTTATAATCTTATTCAAAAAAGAGTGACAATATACCATATTTCTTTTGGGTCTAATTAATTCTTTTTAGTTATATGTGAGTTTTGCTCAATGAAGGTGTAAGTGAAGATTAAATAGAACAGCTACGATTATTGTGCATATCGTAGCTGTTTGGTTGTTTTTATATGCTTATATTAGCGATTGATTTTACGCACTCTGAAGTTACGGCCTTTCATTTTACCTTCACCGATCACGCTTAATGCTTTTACCGCAACTTTACGTTCAACAGCAACAAAAGAGGCCATGGCCGTCACTTTAATTTTACCGATTTGACTGCCTTTTAATGCATTATTCGCCGTTAAGGCACCTAAAATATCACCAGGGCGCAGCTTGGCTTTTTTGCCGCCATCAATCTGTAGTGTCACCATAGGTGCACGGGTAATCGGATTGTTAAACACGGCATCACTAGGCAGATCACTTGGCTCAATGGTGATATCTAAATAATCTTCTAAGGCATTTACTTTATGAGACTCTTTGTAGCTCATCAGTGAACATGCAGTGCCAGTGTTACCCGCGCGACCAGTACGGCCAACGCGGTGCACGTGTACTTCAGGATCGTGAGCAATATGGTAGTTGATCACCATTTCAACATGGTCAACATCAATACCGCGCGCTGCAACATCCGTGGCCACTAAAATGGTTAAGCTCTTGTTAGCAAAGCGGACTAAAGTACGGTCACGGTCTTTTTGTTCTAGGTCGCCATGAAGGGCGGCACTATCAAACCCAAATTGTTGTAACTCATCACATACCGCTTGGCACTCAGCTTTGGTGTTAGCGAATATCACTGCTGAGTTTGGTTGAAACTCAAGTAATAATTTTTGCACAGCCTCTAAGCGCACATCATTGTTGTCTACTTCGTAGAAATATTGTGTGATGTTGCTATGATCATGGCTAGCTTCGACCGTCACTTTTTCAGGTGCAGTCATTACATGCTTAGCCAGTTGCTCAATTTTAGGCGGGAATGTTGCACTAAATAGTAAGTTCTGACGTTTTGCTGGGCAGAGTTCAATAATGCATTCGATAGCGTCTTCAAAGCCCATTTCTAGCATGCGGTCGGCTTCATCAAGCACGAAGGTATTTACTTCACTTAAGTCTAAACGGCCTTTGCGTAAATGCTCCTCAATTCGACCAGGTGTGCCAACAACAATATGCGCGCCATGTTCAAGAGAACCAATTTGTGGGCCCATCGGTGCACCGCCGCATAGAGTGAGTACTTTGATATTGTGAATAGCACGGGCAAGTTTGCGGATTTCAATAGCAACTTGGTCAGCTAATTCACGCGTCGGGCATACGACCAGCGCTTGCACACGAAAACGTTTTACGTTCAGGTTATGCAATAAACCTAAAGAAAATGCGGCCGTTTTACCTGAACCTGTTTTGCCCTGACCAATTACATCTTTGCCTGCTAAAATTAATGGCAGTGTTTGTGCTTGAATGTCAGTCATGTGCTGATAACCCAATGATTCTAGGTTGTCTAACAAATCGTGAGAAAGGGATGTTTGAGAAAATAGCTGTTGCGTCAAGGTCAGGCTCTTTGAATTACTAAAATTGATTTGCGAGAGTATAGCATGGCTTGAGACTCTGGCTTAGCTAGTTTATTGTTGAGTAATTAACCTATTTGATACCATATTTTTTACAAGGGAGTTCAGCTATGCGTGCTGCAATAAATAAATGGGGGATTAAGTTTTTAGCGGGAGCTTTTCCTGCTAACAAACCTACCTTGATAACGGGTAATGGCGCAATGCTCAAACTGGCTAAGCTCATGGTGAGTAGTGGTGTACGTCGCCCACTGATCATTGCCGATAGCTTTATGACGCAAAACGATAATCTGTCTGCATTGACGCAGTTGCTAAAAGATGCCAAATGTCAGTTTACAATTTTTGACGAAGTTGTGCCTAATCCGACTATGCTAGAAGTCGAAAACAGTGTGACTCTAGCTCAGAGCATCAAGGCCGACGGCATATTTGTCGTAGGTGGAGGCTCTGCGATTGATATTGCCAAAGTGGTTGCGGCGACGCTGACTAATGGCAACAAGCCTAAAAAACTCATTGGTATGATGCGGGTAAGGAACAAGCCACTGCCTTTGTTTGCTGTGCCGACTACCTCTGGTACGGGCTCTGAAGTAACTGTTGCCGCAGTGATCTCCGACCCAATATCCCATCAAAAAGCGTTTTTCTTAGACCCAGATTTTGTGCCACTCGCGGCAGGACTTGATACTGATTTACTCGCTTCACTACCGCCGGCGATCACCGCTTATACCGGCATGGACGCACTGACTCATGCCATTGAAGCTTATATTGCGCGGGTACATTTTAATGATGCACAAAGTGATGCCTTAACCGCGATTCGTTTACTACTTGAGTATTTACCTCGCGCTTATAAAAGCGGCTTGGATTTAGAAGCGCGTGAGATGGTTGCGCTGGCTTCATTTATGGCGGGTTATGCGTTTAGTAAACAAGGTTTGGGTTATGTGCATGCCATTTCCCATCAGCTCAGTGCGCATTATAATACGCCACACGGTTTAGCTAATGCAGTGGTACTACCGAGAGTATTGAGATTCAATAAACCACATTGTTTAAAACAATTAGCCGAAATTGAAAGCGCTATTTTAGGTTGTGACTCAGAACAGCCTAAACAGCAGTTAGCGCATAACTTTATTAAGCGTATCGATCAATTGTCTGATGAACTTCAGATAGAAAAGTCTCTTGATGGTCTTTTAGAAAAAGATTTTTTTAAGATAGCGAAACAAGCATTGCGCGAGGCAAACGACTCTTATTCAGTGCCTAAAGCTATGAAGCTCAAACATGTGATTCGAATATTAGATGCGGTAAAAGCCGGTGAGAGAGAAGTAGCTTTTTAGAAAAGCACTGAGTTAGGAGGCAGTATAGCCCCCTATGTTTTGATTATGAGCTTTTGGCTAGTTTGCTAATACATCGCCCAGTGCAACTGGCGCTGAAGTCTGTTCTTTAATCGCATTTAAAACGGCGACTAGCGTGTTGTGCTGACTATTTTCATGGGCTCTAACGCTGATTGCAGTGATGTCTGCATTTGCCGCGAGTTTGGCGATATTTACGTTTATAGCGTCTATATCAACTGGACGATTATTTAGATACACCTTGTTGCTTGCATCTATAATGAACTGTGGGGTCACTTTAGGTGTGACTGATAATGTCGGCGAGTTATTTCGTTCTATGTCTAATACAGCTTCTTTGTTAAAGCTGGCGGTTACAATAAAAAAAATCAATAAGATGAAAACAATGTCTAGCATCGGGTTCATGT
The DNA here is from genome assembly GCA_964479805.1 of uncultured Pseudoalteromonas sp. GTDB lineage: Bacteria > Pseudomonadota > Gammaproteobacteria > Enterobacterales > Alteromonadaceae > Pseudoalteromonas. Next base: position 61,170 of record CAYZOE010000012.1, read on the forward strand.
CTACGCTGAGGTTTTCTTGCATGTGTGCTTTGGCTGCTTTTATCATTTTATTATCTCCATGTTGTTTCAATATTCAGTCTAGACCATACTTGTAACCATGCCTTTAACTCCCTGTTAATATTTACAATCTTTCACAAAGAACAAAAAACAGCATTAAATTTAGATAAAAAAGGGTTAACCGTTAGGTTAACCCTTGGGGGCATATGAGTAGGAGCAAGCCCTGATGGGCTTACATTTATACCAATCCTCAATAATACTCAATCATTTTGAGGGACTAAAACGGACGCTAGCTTCGTTAAAAATTTCTTATTTAGAACAACTAAATAGCAAAATTTTCGCCTTGCTATCGCCCCTTTTTCCTTGCCTCAAAATAGATCACTTAATTAAGAGGATTGGTATTACTCTTTAAAGTTGATAGCTGACTTTGCCAGCAAGCTCGGCGATGTCAGTGATCTTCGTTTGACCTTTAATCTCAGCAAACGGCTTGTTTTGGTAGTTTGCACCACGCAGTTGTACGTTGATACGAGACGCTTTTGGATTCGCTAACGTTTCATTGTAGAACTGCTTGATATCAGATAGTTTCACGTTCTGAACTTCTGTGATCATTTGTTGCTTAGAGTCGTAATTCCAGTTCTCTTTATACCAATCAGAGAAGATAGGAGAGACTTCTTCATACATATTCTTGGGCGATTGCGTCAGCTCTACTAGTACACCTTGCTTCATTGCAGCAAATTGCTCAGGTGTCAGTGCATCTAGCTTGGCTTTGTATTCTACCTTGAAGTCATCAAAACGTTTTTGCGCTTGGACTAAGTCCATGACAGGTGATTGGATATATAGACCAATACTTGCATAGTCATCAACCGGGTAGTAGAACGCACCTACGGCGTAAGCCAGTTGCTCTTCAGTTCTTAATTGGTTAAATGCTTCATGGCTGAAGTGTTTTGCCAATACGTTCGCAATGGCTTTTTGTTTGAAGCCAGCTTTACGATGAACATGAATATCTAATAAGCCATTGTCAGCAGCTGCTGTATCTTTTTGATAGCTCAAAACCTGTTGCGGTAACGGTACAATGGTCTTTGTTTTTGCAAAGTTTGTTTGCGTGTGGTCGCTACCAAGCGTTTTGCTGATAACCTTAGCAACGTTTTCTAAATCACCTTGATTGTAGTTACCAAATGCAAATACACGCGGTTGGTTTGCCTTTACCAACTTTTCTAAGCGAGCTTTGAAAGTCGCTACATCTAGCTTTTGTGTTGCAGCGATTAATGCGCCATCTTCAAAGTTATTGGCTTCAGTTAAATTCTGAAGGGCAGGGAATAACTGATGAATAGTAAATTGTTTTTGTGCGTTATTGATGCCACGAATAAGGCGATCTTTAGCTTGAGTAAAGTTCGTCTCTGTCACCTCAGGAATCAGGTCAGAAAGCATTTCAGAAAGCAGCAAGTTTTGCTTATCAGTAAAACCGTTCAATAACAGACTCATTCCGTTACTCGTCATTGCACGTGTGCTGATACCCGCAACACTTGCTTCAGCTTGTAATAAGCTTTGCTGTAGGTTGTATAGTTCTGACCAAAGTGCGAGAGACACTTGAGTTTCGATATCTGCATTTGCTGCGCCGG
>CAYZOE010000013.1:0-12409 GCA_964479805.1 uncultured Pseudoalteromonas sp.
TATTTAACTATTTTTTTATAACTTATTCCTTTTAGTTTAGTTGTGATTTAATTCTCACACATAAAGATATAAGGGAAATGTAATCTTTTAATAACTTCATTTAGGGTGTGGCTCAAATTTTATATAGCCAAGTAGATAAACAGTTTGAAAATGAAAAAAGCCAATCGACACCTTTTTATTATTCTTCACTTAGTAGTTATCGATTTTGAACGACTGAATATCCCGCAATGTCAAACGTTGATACGCGTTTGGTGCAAGCTAAAAAGCTGGGTTTTGAGGTGTTAGATGACATCACAATTAGTGACAAAGCTTGGCAAAACTATTTGCAGCCCTTGCAAGCAAGGGTGAATGCGCTAAAAGCCAGTATGCCAGAGTCACAAGCAATCAAAGATATTCAAAGAGAGCTCGATATTTATCAATCACATTATGGGTCGCAGTTTGGTTATCATTTTTTTGTGCTAAGAAGAAATGCGTTATAGAGTTAAGCATTAATAATTAATCAGGATATTCTTCATGTACCAACAAGTACTCGATTTTTGGTTTAATGAAATCTCGCCAAAGATGTGGTGGCAAAAAGATTTAGCGTTTGATACTGAAATTGTTCGACGCTTTGGCGCATTACACCAACAAGCGGTTCTAGGAGAGTTGTTTGAGTGGCGAGAGCATGCAGAGTCTAGCCTTGCAGAAGTGATTGTACTCGATCAATTTTCCAGGAATATACATCGAGATACGTCACAAGCTTTTGCTGCAGATCCGCTCGCCTTAGCACTTGCTCAGCAAGCCATTAAAAATGGTTTTGATAAATTAATTGAGGTTGAGAAACGCAGCTTCTTTTATCTGCCATTCATGCACAGTGAGTCAAAACGCATTCATCAAGAAGCACTAAAGCTCTATACGGCGCATGGCAACGAAAATAACCTAGAGTTCGAGCTTAAACATAAAGTGATCATAGACAGGTTTGGTCGTTATCCACATCGTAATAAAGTATTAGGTAGAGAATCTACCCAAGAAGAAATCGTTTTTTTGCAAGAACCAGACTCGAGCTTTTAGGCTCTTATAAACAAACTCACAAAGCGCGTGTAAATCGCGCTTTGTTTCCTTTGAACATAAAAAATAGAATATGCTTAGTCATTACTGAATCATTCATAAAGATAAGTTAAACTCTCGCCTTTATTTTTAGGAGGCGAACAAGCGTGATCTCAGGACTAACAGCAGCAGAGCAACAATGTCATAATCTAAATGATTTAAAAGCAGGGAAGTACCAAGGTTATAAAAGGCTGCAATTAGTCGAAGGCTTATCTGAATTCCCTGAAGAAATCCTTTCTTTATCAAACACACTTGAAGTGTTAGATCTCTCAAATAATCTGCTATCAGAATTACCAGACAGTTTTGTTCAACTCAAAAAATTAAAAGTATTATTTTTATCGCTTAATCAGTTTAAATTTTTCCCTGACGTGTTGGGAAAATGCATAAATTTAGACATGGTTGGGTTTAAGTCGAATCAAATCGAGTCAATTAGCGAGACGGCACTCCCAATAAACTTACGCTGGTTGATTTTAACCGACAATCGTCTAACTCAATTACCACAAAGCTTTGGTCAATTAAGTCAGTTAAAGAAGTTAGCATTAGCCGGGAATAAACTTTCTGCAATTCCAGAAAGTTTTACACAGTGCAAGCAATTAGAGTTAATTAGGCTTTCAGCAAATGAACTAACTTCAGTCCCAGCGGGTTTATTTAAACTTCCAAAATTGGCTTGGCTGGCACTATCAGGTAATCCATTGGTTGGCGGGCATAAAGCACATTCAGGTATTTCCCAGTATGAACAACAAGATATTGTACTTAATGAGCAAGTAGGTAAGGGCGCTTCGGGTGTAATTTACAAAGGTAATTTAAACAATGCTGACACAGACATTGCCATTAAGGTGTTTAAAGGCGGTAAAACCAGTGATGGTTATCCAGAAGATGAGTTAAATGCTTGTTTAACCGCAGGTCAGCATGAGAATTTGATCAAAACATTTGCGCATATTTCAGACCAAGACTTTTTGGCGCTTCTTATGGATTTAATTCCAGCAGGTTATGAAAATCTTGGCCTTCCTCCAAACTATGAAACCTGTACAAGAGACACATTTGTCGAAGGCACGCAATTTTCTATTGAAACAATACATAATATTGCTAAACAGTTAGCAGATGTATTATCGCATTTACATAACCAGCAAGTCAGTCATGGTGATTTCTACGCGCATAATACGATGATTAATGCTCAAGGGCATGTGATGTTTGGTGACTTTGGTGCCGCGACGCAATTACATAACTTGTCTGAAGTAAAGCAACAGCAATTTGAACGCATTGAAGTCAGAGCGTTTGGTAATTTGCTAGACGATTTATTGAATCATTATGAAGTGATAGAAACAGAAGAAAGGTCAAAGCTCGAGGACTTAGCATTGTTTGAAAAAGTTTCAAACATTCGAAATTTGTGTTTGAATGATGACATATCACACAGGCCAAGCTTTACTGATATTAAGAAATTGATGACTCAAAACTAAACAGGCTTTTTGAGTCAACAACACTTGCTGAATTCATAGATGAAGTTATAAGGATTATTCATGCCTCACTTTATATTAGATTGTTCAGATTCTATCCTTGATAATTATACAGAAGAAGATTTGATGGCAAGCATTCATCACGCAGCGAATTCTTCTGACTTATTTGTTGAAAATGAAATTAAGGTAAGGATTAACCCTTATCAAAAATACTTAGTTGGTAATAAAAGTGCTGATTTCATTCATGTATTTGCACACATCATGCAGGGCAGGACTACCGAACAGAAAGCCATGCTTTCAAAGATTATTGTTTCTAAACTCGCTGAACTATTTCCAAATATTAAGAATATCGCGATGAACGTCAGTGATTTTGAGAAAGCAACTTATTGTAATCTTGAGAAGTTATAAATTTTTTAGCTTTGAACTTCTCAAGTAACCTATGCATTGCTAACCCTAGCGGTGCTTATACTGTGTTTTACAATATCCTCGTGAAATCTCTGGGTTTCGTAATTTAAGATGTTTGGTCTCTCGTCCAGACATGCGTTTTCGCCACATTTTGAAGCTGCTTGGTTTCATTTCTTTACGCATTAAATTAACGACTTGCGTTTCATTTAAGCCATATAAGGTATTAATTGCTTCAAAAGGTGTTCTGTCTTCCCACGCCATTTCGATTATGCGTGAAACTTCATGCTCTAATAGGTCCATATTTTTTATGTGCTGAGATACTTATTCTGTTATTACGGAAAATTCTAAGCTTTAGATTTATAAATTTTCTGTATTTTTATGAAATAGTTAAATCCAATTATCCGGGATAAAATTGTAGTTTTCAGAAACAATACAGAAATATTTGTAAACAAAATATTGCAATTGTTCACAATTCGATCTAAAACTCTAATTGCATCTGGACTGATGTCATACCAGATGCCGCACGGGAAACCTTATTCCTAGTAATGAGAATAAGATTATTTTTGCAATAAACTTGGAGGTTGCGATGGGCAATCTGAATACAATGAAAATAACAAGCTTAGTTTTTGCAGTATGGGCTTTAGCACAATCAAGCGTTGTAAGTGCAACGGATTATAAAACAGTATTGATTCATGGTTTTCAACCACAACAGCTATTATTTGGTTCGCCAAATACAGTTAGTAGCGATGGAGAGAACTATTGGGCTGACTATTGGGGCGCTTTGGCAGACGAAAGAATAGATTGGCCTTCATTTGAGCGCGTTAAAGGTAAAATCGCTACAGATTATGTATGGCCGAAATTAAAGTCTATGAGTGAGCGTGGTGTATGCGACCAAGGCTGTATACTTGTTACACACTCAACAGGTGATTTAGTCGCTCGCTACATAATTGATAATCAAGCAAATTGGTTAAGTGCAGCTGGATTGAAGCCCCTGAATATCATTGCTACATTTGATATTGCTGGCGCGGGTGGAGGAAGCGAATTAGCTGATTTAGCTGTTAATGTTACTCAAGGCGCAACATCTTGGAACCCACTGATAGAGTTGGCTTTACAAGCTTGGTTGGGAGGACCATTGACCGATAAGCTTGGGGTTCTAAACGACCTCAAAGTTAATAATGCGCGTCAATTGGCAGCATTACCCAGTGATAGAGCCCCAAGATTAAGATTTGTTGGTGAGGGCGATCTATTCCTGGGAGCAACAAAGCTATTTTTAAAAGGCAAAGATGACAGTGTAGTGGCTTCCCATTCAAGCTGTGGATCAAGCAAAGCAGGGAACTTTGGTAGTTGTTCTTCAAGCGTTGCATTTAACGGCAAGATCTCATCACAAGGTGATGCTGTGAAAAGTTTCATGCCAAATCACTATCCAATGTTGATGTCTGATAACTATGATCACCTTTCTATTATTCTGAATAAGCAAAAAGGCAAAGTAACAGCCGCTAACGATGCGATCCGACTTGATAATGGCGATACGATTTCATTTTCCACATATCAGAAAGATTACGGATTTTGGATCTTTAAGACACATTATAAATATGTAAGCCAGTCTGACTCTCAAAGTATGTCTAAATTAATCTATAACACACTATAAATTTTCAATCTGAGTAATGTTACTAAGGCCGTAAAAACTTTTTACGGCCTTGTATGGTAGATACTATGAAGAAGAGTAAAGTTATAATTTTAACAGTCGCTTTTGGTTGTATGAGTGTCTGGTATTTCCTTGCTTCAGAACAACCTTTAGATATTGAAGTACAAACAGAGGTAAAAACATCGACTATTAATAATCAAATTGAGCAAGTAGGATCTTCGCAAGAAATATCTCAGCAAGCCATTCAACCTAAACCTGAAAGTTTTGAGCAATCAGTAACAGATTCTGCAAAAATCATCGCAATTAACTATGAACAAACGTTAAATTATCCGCCTTATTCACAACCACTCTCTTTAAATGATTTTAGCCTATTAAATCCAAATTATTTCGAGCCAGTTACTATGGTTACGCAAAATAGTAATGTGAAAATATCCATGGTGCTTGAAAAATATCATTTCGTTGCTCCAGAAGCGATTAAAGTTAAGGTTATTGGCAGTGACATTTATGGTGTGAAATTAAAAATTCAAAATTCGGATACGCGAAAAACTATATCAACCGCAACCATGCAGGGTTCACAAGATGGGTACGTAAAAGAAATAAATGGCAGTAATGATTACCCTGCAAACCTACAGATTACAGCTTTAGCCAATGTAAACGGTGATGAGATACCTCTGGTTGCACAAATCAATTACAACCAAAAGAGCGCAACGATAATAGGTGGAGGCGAACCATTTGTTGAGAATGCTGATCTGGTTTTTCCAATTTACCTTAAAGTCGAGAAAGCGGGCCTTTATAGAGTAAGGGCAAACTTGTTTTCAGGTAATCAACCAATTGCCAACTTAGTCTCTGAAAAAAAATTGGAAATGGGGCAAAAAGAGGTTCTATTGCGAGCACATCAAAGTGTGCTGCCAAATTCAAATGAATTTGAATTAGCTACTTTCACTATTGAAAAGCGTTCAACTCACCCAGCTGAGCCATCGCGCTTCGGAAATTCTAAAATTACTAAATTAACTTTTAGTGATGTAGACCTCGCAGGTATGGCAAATACCGCTTATGAGCCAAACCAAACAGAGAAAAAGCGGTTAGCGTTTTTAAAAGGTATGGCCGATCAGGATTAAGCAGTTTGTCTGTAACTAAAAATTTAATTGTTTACCAAATAACTCATAACAATGGCATCAATTTTAGACCGTAATTTGTTTATTGCTTCATTAATTATTTTGACTTCGTAGGGAGTGAAAGATTTGTGGCTAAGTAAAAGGTGGACAGGGTTATCATGCACTATGTAAGGCCATATTTGAATGTTGTCGTGGCCGAGAGTAGTCTTATAGTATTGTGCACTGATCAGATCGTCGATAATAAAATCGACACGGTTTTTCATCAGCATTGATACGCGACTCTTGGCACTTGCCAAACTCACAAACTGATCTTTGAGTTGTTGGTGTGTAAGTAATTCTTTCAATTCCTCGCCGTAATAAGAGCCAATGCTTAAGCCGATGGTATGGTCTTTTCTGAGAATTGCTTGTATTTTTTGTATAGGTCTTGGCTTAGAGAGTGATATTAATCTCATTTTTTCATATCGATAACTTTCTGAGAAAAAACCATATTTCTGCCTTTCTACTGTAAAGCTTGTCATGGTTGAAACGTCTATAACACCTTTTCTCATTTCTTCGAATGTTCTTGCGCTGGAAGGAAGTCGTACGAACTTGTAGCACAAACCAGTCTTATCAAATATGGCCTGTGCAATCTCAACATCCAGACCCGTTGCACCTTTACTGTCGAAAACGGTTAAAGGTGGCCAGTTTGCTACCACACCAATTTTTTTACAGTTTTGTGCAAGAATAGTCTGTGAAAAAATCAAGGACAATAAAGAAAGTACAAATGTAATTTGTCTCATTGAGAACACCATCATCAACTTTTATTTAAGCATAGAGCAAAAAACATCGTTCGATATTGGAAATCTAACATTGTTTGCTTTTAGTTTATTACTTTTTAAGTGTGTTTTAATACCTTATAAAGGTATTTTAGGATGTCTTTAGATATAATTTATTTCATAAGTAATTATTTATATTGATAATAATTTTATTGTTAAATTTTTAATTATTAATAACTGAGAGTAATATGAAATTAAAAATTCTATTTGCAATGGGTATCATCACTTCCACTTCATTTGCTGTGATTGCTGAAGTATCAGACAAGATAATTATAGAACAGCGTGCTAATCTTTCTAAAAATACGGAAGGCAAAGGTTTTGGTCCTCAATCTCCTCGTGATATTGATTCTTTAGAAGGAGAAAGCAACATTGCTTTTAATACTGCGCCACCATATAGAGAAATGAACTTGTGTAACATTCACTTTCATAAAAACGCTGAGCATAAAGGCGGCGAGTTCACTAAATATGCAGGCAATGGAGATGGAAAAGGCTTTGAAACTGGATTCGTTTATAACGGCGAACTTTCGAAGAAAGAGCTAAAAGCAGTAAAAGGTCAAATTTGTCCCTCTAAAAAGGGTAGTCTATTTCCTGGCGATACCATTGAACTTCACTACGTCCATACAACTGCGCAAGTTAAACCAGGCCCAACACTTGGTGCTTGTTTAAGTGAATCAATAGCTAACCCGCAATTACGAGTAGAAGCCCAAGTGTTTGTGCTTGTAAACGATAAAAACGCATTAGATTTTGCTTTTTTAACTCGGTTTAGAAAGCAAAATGGCTATTACCAAGCGCTTAATATTCCAAACTTTACCGGCGCCCCCGTGCAATATGCAGGTTCAACAACAGGGCCTAGTTACAATGAAAAAGGTTCACCTTTACAGGTGAGCTGGAGCGTTCGTCCTCGTGTTGCTAAGGTAAATATCGAGACAGTCGGCCAGTGGTGTGAAGACAACATATTCAATGAAGATCACGCTCATGGGGTTCGGAATTTAGTTGTTAATCCTGCGCTAATTTCAGACATCAAATGAGTCAGGCTGAAAAATGCTAGAAAAAGGAGTACTCGCTAGTGCTCCCTTTTCAGTGGATTGATACTTATTTTAATGCATTAATACGTTGTTCAAGTGGTGGGTGAGACGCGAACATGTCAGCTATGCTCTTACCTGACGCAATACCAAATGCCATCATTGAGCCTTCAAGCTGTGATTCATGATTGTTACGCAGGCGCTCAAGTGCTGCTCGCATTTTATGTGCACCAACTAATTGCGCAGCACCACTGTCTGCAGCAAATTCACGTTTACGGCTAAAGTAGGCAACGACAACCGACGCTAAAATGCCGAAAATCACTTGGAAGATCATATCAAAGATGAAATAAGTCCAACTACCACCACTGTTTTCTCCCTCTTCATCACTATTTAAGAAGTTATCAACAATTCCAGCAAGCACTTTAGAAATAAAGATAACAAAGGTATTAACAACACCTTGGATCAAAGTCAGGGTAACCATATCGCCATTAGCAACGTGAGACACTTCATGTGCCAGAACTGCTTCAGCCTCGTCACGTGTCATGTTGTGCATGAGTCCTGTGCTAACAGCAACAAGACTATTGTTCTTACTCGGGCCAGTTGCGAACGCATTCATTTCTGGGCTGTCGTAAATTGCCACTTCAGGCATTTTAATACCTACTTGCTCAGCTTGACGCGCAACCGTTGTCATTAACCAATGTTCCGTTTCATTTCTTGGTTGCTCAATGACATAAGCACCAGTCGATTTCTTGGCCATCCATTTCGACATAAATAGTGAAATAAACGCGCCACCAAAACCAAACACCGTAGATATCATTAAAATCCCACCTAGGCTTCGGTTGCTAATACCAAAGACACTCATTAGGATGGATAAGACAACACCTAAAACGATCATCACCGCTAGGTTTGTAATTAAAAACAACACGACTCTTTTCATAAGACCCCTCAAAAATAAAGCCAATCAGTAATTTGTGTAATTATTTGTTTAAAAGTTCAATATTTATCAATATATGGGCGAAATGTTTCGTTTAAATAGTTTCAAACAAAAATTTGGGTTTGTTAATAACTAAATACGATAATTTTGTTGTTTGGGTTTGAAATAGTGCTGCGTTGAAGCAGCTAGGATAAAATCCTAGCTGCTAGTGGTGATGTGAAGGATAGTTACAGTCGTTTCATAAGTTGATTAACTTTTGCGATAACAGGCCAAGCTGATGACTCATAATTACCCAACACAACTAAGATATAGCCTTTTTCTTGATACATATTTAAACGAGCAGTCATACCTAGGTGTTGGCCGTTATGACCAATAATGGTATTTTCTTCGTCGCCTATTATTGAAAAGCCATACCCCCAGTTATTTGCATTAAGCTCAGGTTTTGCACTAAGTGCTTGTTGAGCGAGAGGTTTGCTTATTAATTTGCCATTTTGCAGTGCAATCGCAAATTTATGGAGATCTGACACTGTAGAATAACCCCCGCCAGCAGGGCCACCCTTTACAGGTTGAAACATTAAATTCTCGGTGATTTGGCCGGTTTCTACTGAAAACCAATAGTTCCTTGCCGTGTTCTTGACGGGGACGTCTAAGTCAAAACTACCGCTATTGCGCATGTCTGCTTTGGCATAAACGTGTTTGTTAATGAAGTCGAAATAACTTTCACCGCTCACATTTTCGATGATTTTCCCAAGCAGCATCATACCGTTATTGCTGTACCTCCATCTTGAACCTGGTTCAAAGGTTGTATCTATTGAAGCAAGTAGGGGAGTTATATCTTTTAATGAGCGGACTTTATTTTGAATTGCATTAAAGCCTTCTCCATTACCGATCCCCGATGTATGACTCAGCAAATGTTTAATTTTAATTTTTGAGAAATCTCCCTCACCTAAAAGGGTTGGGTCAATATACTTTGTCATAGGGTCGTCTAGTGACATTTTACCTTGTTCAACTAGCTGCAAAATAGCAGTACTGGTAAACATCTTATTCATCGAACCAATTTGGAATTTCGTATTTAAATTATTAGGCACATCGTAACGTCTTGAAGCTAATCCGTGTGCAGCAGAGAAGAGCACTTTGTCACCTTTAGCGAGTAAAATAGCGCCAGAAAACGCGCCGTTATTCGCCAATCTAGTACTGTAGCTTTTAATTTCTTCGAGAAATCTATCATCCGATAATTTAGAAAGATGAGAGGTGTCTTTTGGGTTTTCCCCAATATACCAACCTGTTATAGCGCGCTGTTGCTCATTATTGAAATAGATTACCATGCGGTATTGCATATCAATGTTTTTAGAATAAAGCGTACTAATATGTTGTAAGCCGTTGTCTGTTTTTTCCAATTTAGAATCTATGACTTCTAAATTGCCAAGGTAAAGTGCTTTATTCATTGAGTAGCCAACATATCTGTCTTTGCCCGTTCCTTCCCAGCGTGAAAGCGCATCTTTTGAGAAATGAGAAACAACAAAGTTTTCTATGTTAGACAGGTTTTGACTATTCAGTGCGGTTAAAAAAGTATCTGCCACTTTATTGTGATTAAGGGTTTTTTCAGCAGCAACTGAGGCGCTGCTAACAACTGCTAATAGAGAAAGTGCAATAAAAGTTCGCTTCATGTTGTATTCCTTTTGTTTTTAATTGATTAATATGGCTGTCTGCCTTGGTGACTGTTTTACTTTTTGATTTACAAGCAGGCGATGATGAAGCCATTAAGAACAGATTAAAAAAGGCTTAAGGGAAATATAACTAATAATTACAAAGAGATAAGATTGGATTCGACATATAAAAATTTACCAGAAAAAATTTCTATCAATGAATTTAGAGTTGATTTTGGAACCGGACAGATTTCGACAGATACAAAAATAGAAGTAATAGAGCCAAAAGTAATGGATTTGCTAAGGGTACTTTGTGGTGCACCTAAACAGGTTCATAGCGCTGAAGTTCTATTTGAAAAAGTTTGGCCCAAATCTATTTACAGCCCCAACTCAGTTAGAAGAAATATAGCTTTGCTGAGACAAGCATTATCTGATGAAGATAAAACGCTAATTAAAACCCACCCAAAAAGAGGATACAGTTTAGAAGCGTCAATAAACTTGCTTGATAGTACGAATGAAAAAACACAGCAGAAAGGCTCAAGTTTAGAAATTGAAAAGTCTGCATTACTCAAGATAAAGTCATCGCACTTAGCTTTGATATTCTTAATCGTATGTATTGTTTCAGTTTCTAGTGTGGTTTTATTCAATGCTCAAAAGTCAGAAATTAAGCTTTCTAATCTGAGTCCGATAACGTCTAGTAATGAGAAAGAGCGTTATATGCAGGTTAGTCCGGATGGTCGATATATGGCTTATATTCAACGCGGACTTAGTCAACGTGGACCTAGTCAACGTAGACTACTATTGAAAGACCTTGTAACGCAAAAGGAGTGGCCTTTAAGCCAAAAGGCTAAAGCTTATACATATCTTGCATGGGATGTTCATTTAAATAGTATTGTCTATTCCTCAAAAGAACAAAATAGCATCTCCTTTAGTCGTATTTTACTGGATGCACAACGAAAGCCAGTTTCGGAGCAAATATTATTTCAGCGCCAAGATATCACTTGGAATAGTGTGTTTTTTATTGATGATAAACAGAACCTTTACTATCTAGCTAATAAAAACAGTTCTGAGCACAGCCGCAATGCAAGTTTGTATCGCCATAACCTTGCAACAGGTTTGTCTGAAGCACTTCTTGAACCAAATGATGAATTTAAGCCTTATAAAATCGCATTGTCACCAATTCAAAACGACTTGGCATTAATTGGCTTTAATCACTCAGGTATTTCAGAGATTAAAATATTAAACTTTAATTCTAAAAAGATAAGTTTAGTTGGTGAGATTGATCATAATTGGCATTTCTTGACTTGGTTTGAAGATGAGAGTGCTATTTTGCTTAGTAATGGTAGCCAACTTAATAAAATAGACTTAAATGGTAAAATCAGCCCATTGAACTATAAGAGTTTTAATTTTCTTGTTTATCCACAAATCGTGAAAGATATCTTGTATTTTGTAGAAGCAAAAACTGACCAAGACATTTTGCTTACACAATTAAACAAGTCAGCAAAACCGGTCACGATTATAGATTCCAATACAGTTGATATGTTTCCTGCAATTTCTGATGACAAAAACACAATTGCTTATGTCTCTCTTAGAAATGGTTTGCCGCAATTGTTCATAAAAGATTTGCAGAGCAAACAGAACCGCTTAATATTCGAAAATGAAGATAAAGAATATGCGCTCAGTGAGCCAATTTGGGATAGAACCAATAAACGATTAGTTAGTAGTATTAATAATAAACCCTTTATTATTCATCTCGAAGAGGCTCATCACAGGATAGAATGGTTAGAAAGTGTTATTGGAGTACCTAAAGGATGGTACAAAGAAACAGATGCTATTTTGTTTGTAGATAAAAGAACTCATAATGATGAACTTATTCGTCTTGATGTATCAACACGCCAGGTAAAGCCATTAAACATGGCGCTTGGAAAACAAAAAGTGTTCTTAAATAACGAGGACGGTTTGATTTTCTTCGATGGTGAAAAGGTTGCGGATGCTCAGTCAGGTTTAAACCTACTTACTGATATTGCAACAATACAAGAAGTGTATCCTCAAAATAATGGCTTTTATTTTACGACAAGTAATAAAGGCAAAACGGATTTGCATTTTTATCAATATGAAAGCAAAGAAGTTATCAAAGTTAAAAGACAGCACGAAAGCTTTGATCTGAACTGTTCAAATCACTGTGACCAAATTCTTTCTATATCCTGTGACATTGTCTTGCTTAAGAAGCAAGAAGGTTTTGCTGATATTCTAAAGTTACAACTCTCTACTGAATAGGTCTTTTTAT
>CAYZOE010000013.1:12509-60677 GCA_964479805.1 uncultured Pseudoalteromonas sp.
TTCTTAAAGCGCGCTTCAAATCTCTGTTATTACCATTGATCCCCAACATTATACTTCTGACTTCGGGGCATTGAGTCTTGAGCAATTTTAAAGCCTTGTGCTGTTTCTCGCACCAATTACAGTTTGGCATAAAGAGTGAAGCAATGATGGGTTGGTTTTTAAATTGAGATAATGTTTCTTGCTTACCGTATGCTGCGTCATTCAGACGCAGCATAGCCAGTTCATAAAACTCAATTGCGTGAGTTTTATGAACAAAAACCAGTAAAAACAGTACAGAAGCTGTTTTAAAATTCATAGGTTAAACCAGCGTATGCCATTCTTCCGCGAAGTGGGCCATGAATGTAAACAACATCGTAGCCACCTTCGGCGTCAAACATAAGCGGGCTGCCCATATCCTCTGCTTGGTTGTAGTCAAATAAATTACTGGCACCAAAATATAATGTGAATGTTTCAGACATTGCTTTTGATACTTTCATGTCTACAGTGATGTAACTTTCAGCCGTAGTTGGTTTTGCAAACTGCGCTTGTGTGTCGTTAAAACCCTCATAGCCGTACTCAGTGAGGTCTCTACTCGCTACCCAGGTTGCACTTGAGATAATCTCCCAACCTTTAAAGTGTAGGTCAGAACTAATAGTCGCTCTTTTCTCTATGGGCGCAATACCGAATGATGCTTTGAATGTATCGTCATAGTGATATTGCTCTGCAATTGCGTAAATAGTCAGATCATCATTTACCTGATAATTAGCAGAGATATCTATTGCAGTGACAGCCGCTGTTTCTGCTAGCTGAGTAAGAAGCGGCGTACCTTCTTCATTCTCAGAGAGTGTTGCTAGATGATCGACTTTTGTATGTGCTGCAGAGGCAGTAACAGTCAATGTTTCTTCTTCGTAGCTCAATGAATAAGTAGCTGATTTTGAGCGCTCAGGCTGATTCACTTCGACCAAGAAACCTTTACCAGAATCTAAAATTCCGTGATCGCTTTCAAAGAATGAGAGGGGAGCACGGTACCCTTGACCAAATGATAAGCGTGAAGTTAATGTTTCATTATGGAAATAACGCATATCAACACGCGGAGAAATAATGGTTTTGTCAATTTCAACACCTGGCTTGCTAGGGTCAACAAAATCAGCCTTTATTTGATCAAGGCGGATGGCGGCCGAAGCTTCAAAATATTCGTTTGGTAACCAAGTATCTTGAATGTATAAACCTGTTGTATCGTAGTCAAAACTATCAGAGACATAGTTTTCAGTCCCTTCAAGCGCAGCAGAAGCCGAGCGCATTTCTTCTTTGCGCTGATCGATACCAAACGTTAATAAATGCTTGTCGTTTAAGTCATAATTAAAGCGAATTGACGTATAGAACATCGTATCTTCAGCATAATAATCTGTGCTTTCATAAAATGAGTCTTGCGTATGATCGACATAGGCAAGGCTTGAGGTCACATTTAATCGAGAAGATATCTCATGCAGCCAGCTAATGCTTGCTTCTTCACGATCTGTCTTTACCCATTCAGCGGTTTCCCATGCATTACCAACATAGCGATTTCTTACATCATTGCCTTCAAATAGGCTGTCAGCTTCGCCAAGGTTGACACTCGCTAAAGTTGCAGAAACGCTGGTTGCTGTATCTCCTAATACTGGACCACCAAATACTTCCGATTGAGTTTGATTTAAACGAACTCGGATATTATTTGAATAATCTATATCATGAGACAAACTCAAAGTTAGAGATTGATTTGTTAGGGCTGGGTTTTCACTAACGCCATTTTTGTCGCCATCGAATTGGTCTTTATTGTCGTATTGCCCAATCAAAATAGCTTTAGTGCGACCATCTTCACTAATACCCGTTGCCATGCCAGACACGAGTCGATAGCCATTACTGCCAGCGGCAATGTCTAGTTCTACCTTTTCTTCACTCGGATCACTGGTTACTAGATTTACAGTACCACCAATTGCCTCTGGTGCAGTAAGAGAAGCACCAGCACCTCGAGCAATTTCAATGAGACCGATACCCGCAGCTGCAACAGAATCCATCCCATAGAATCCAGAGATCATGGTGTGCATAGGTATGCCGTCAACAAGTACGTTGGTATGCTCACCTTTGAGGCCATTAATCATGATACGTTTTGCACCACACATAGCGCATTCATTTGAAACACGAATACCAATGGCATTTTTAATCGCATCAGCTAAGCTCGATGATTGTGTATTTTTAATATAATCTTCTGATAAGAGTTCAGTTTTAGAAATATCATCTTTTAAAGCGCCAGACTCTATCAGGCGAGACCTTACACCTTTAACTTCTATTTTTTCTACTTCTTGTTGTTCAGAAATTGGTGCTGATGCTGTGGACGCTAAAACAGCTAGCGTTGGAAATAGTAATGCCATTAATTATGGATCCTTGACGAGGTTAGATTGAATAAGTTTCATTATGTTATATTGTAACATTAATGATTTCACCCATAAAAAGTAAAAATATGTAACTAATTTTTCAAATGATATTAGTTATCAATTGTATTTGTTGAGTCTATCGTGCTGATTGCAAAATGCAATGAAGTATATTCATTTGGGGATTACATTTTGTGATATACGTATGAAGCGAAACAAATTATTTGAGATATTAATTTAAGGAATTGAAATGCAGTCAAGAATCACACTCCCAGTGACACTTTTTTTAGCAAGTACATTTAGCATTGAAATCTCAGCTAAAACAGATGATAAGTCAGTATGGCAATATGAAGACGTATTTAATATTGAGTATGCAGCGTCACCTAAAACGAGCCCTGATAGCAGTATGATTATATATGAACGCCGTGCAATGGATATCATGAGCGATGGGATCAGAACTAACTTATGGTCACTCGATATAAAAGATGGGTCTCATAGACCTTTTTTATCAGGTAAGTCTCAATATAGATCTTTAGAATTTTCTCCTGATGGTAAACGTGTTGCATATGTCAGCAACTCTGAAGGAGATAACCAGCTTTATGTAAAGTGGTTAGACACAGGTGATATAGCTAGAGTGTCAGAGGTTCAAAGTGGTATTAGCAATATTAGCTGGTCCCCAAATGGACAGTGGATTGCTTTTTCAATGTTTAAAAAAATGCCCTCCAAAGGTATTTTCAATGAGATGCCAAAGCAGCCAAAAGGTGCAAAATGGGCTGGTACAGCAACTTATATTGATCAGAAACGCTATAGAGGCGATGGTGTAGGCATATTACCAAAGGGTAATAGGCATATATTTGTTGTGCCTTCAGAAGGTGGCACAGTACGACAAATATCAAAGGGTCAATATAATCACGGAGGCATCTTAAGCTGGACACCTGACAGTAAAAATATCCTTTTCTCAGCTGATAGGCATGAAGATTGGCAATCTAGATCGAGAGAGTCTGATATTTATCGAATCAACATCGACACTGGTGAGACGGTTAATATCACATCTAAACCAGGACCGGAGACACGTCCTTTAGTAAGCCCTGACGGCAAGCGCGTTGCGTTTCTCGGCTTTAATGATAAAAAAATGTCGAGTCAAAATTACGATATATTTATCATGAATATAGATGGTACAAGGCAAAAAAATCTAACAAAATCTTTAGATAGGCCAATTAACTCTCCAAAGTGGGATAGTAAAGGCAAAGGAATCTACTTTAGTTACGATGACCATGGTCAGAAATATATTGGTTATGTGTCAGTTAAAGGAAAAGTGAAGACTAAATTGGCACAATTAGGTGGTCAATCTTTAGGGCGGCCTTACACATCTGGTGAGTTCGCTATAACTAATGATAATCAGCTTGTTTTTACACAAGCTAATACAAATAGGCCCGCTGACCTTGCGTTGCTTTCTAAACGTGGAAAAGTTACAAAACTCACGAATTTAAATGAGGATTTACTGGGTCACAAAAAAACAGCCAACATTAAAGCTTTAACAGTTAAATCGTCTGTTGATGGTCGTGAAATACAAGCTTGGTATGCGTTACCGCCTCATTTCGACAGCAGTAAAAAGTATCCGCTAATACTAGAGATACATGGTGGTCCTCACACTGCATACGGTCCAAACTTTAGTACCGAGGTGCAATTAATGGCAGCTAAAGGGTATGTGGTTGTGTGGTCAAATCCAAGAGGAAGTACTTCATACGGTGAAAACTTCGCAAACTTAATTCACCATAAATATCCATCTGAAGATCATAATGACTTAATGGATGTTGTTGACGGCATGGTTCGAAAAGAGTTTATTGATAAAAATAACTTGTTCGTAACGGGTGGCTCTGGTGGTGGTGTTTTAACAGCATGGATGATAGGAAATACAGACAGATTCAAAGCTGCGGTTGTCGCTAAGCCAGTTATTAATTGGTTGAGTTTTGCATTGACAGCTGACGCATACCCTTACTTTACAGAATATTGGATGCCAGGTATGCCTTGGGAGCAGGCAGATCATTTATGGAAACATTCACCTCTATCGTTAGTAGGGAATGTGAATACGCCAACCATGTTGTTGACGGGTGAAGTTGATTATAGGACGCCAATGAGTGAAACCGAGCAGTATTATCAAGCGCTTCAGCTTCGGGGAGTTGACTCAGCAATGGTAAGAATACCAAAAGCATCCCATGGTATCGCTGCGAGACCAAGTAACTTAATTCAGAAGGTCGGGAATATTCTTGCGTGGTTTGAGAGGCATAAAACTGATGTTGATTAATTAGTCATTTATTTTAACACATAGAATAAAAAGCCAGCTTAGCTGGCTTTTTTATTAAGGTCGTTGTACTTATTAATACTGAGCTTTTGGTGGAAAGTTCTTTAAAATCTCAGCGATGGTTTTATTAATTGCTTCGGTACGTTGCTCTGGTGTTTGTTTTTTACGTAAACGACCTTCTTTTGCACCTCGCCAAACCAGTTGATTTGATTTAGCATCCACAATATCAACTACGAGAGTGCCGACATCATATTCACGCGTTGTAGTTTGAGTTTGATAACCCCAGCCCCAGTAATTCCAACGCGCAGTATATGTTGTTTGCATTGTGTCTGTTTCAAGCTTTTGATCAACAGATGCATGATAGTTTACTAATACATCCGCGTTTTTAGCGTCAACAAACTTAATTCCTTGCGCAGCTAAATTGTCAACAATGGCTTTGCGAATGCGTTTTTCCATTAAGTCATTAATTTGATAGTCACTACCGTGATTTTTAATATCGGCATGTTCTGACCATGCAAATGTTTTGTAGTTGGCAAACTCAACAGAGGTGTCATAATCCCAATCCGGTGTGCTACCACAAGCCGCAACGAGCGTGAGCAATACTGCAATAAATAAATGCTTTAACATAGCGTTCTCCTAGTTTCTGGCTTCCATCCCAGTTGATAATGTCATTTGCTTTCTGAGACCTAACTGGCCTCAGAATGTTCCACTTCAATCCAATCTTTTTCGTCAACCCAGTTCTGACTGCCATCTTTTACACTACGGATTGGCACTAAGTAGTCACAACTGATTTGCGGTTTAACCGAAGCAAAAATTGGTACAAAGCCGAAACTCAATGCAGTTTCTATAATGGCTTTTTGGTTTTGCGGGTCGATATCAGCCGCTTCATCTATATAGATAGGAATACGATACAAAGTCTGTTCCTGATCTGATAATAGATAACGAATGAACAACATACCACATAACAGCTTGATTGTAATACGTGTTCCGTTAGAACCAGCAGAATCGATTTTATCGAAATGTTCAGTCTCACCAGCGCGGTTAACCACTTCAAAACGAATATCGAATAGATCGGTAAGCGTTAAACCGGCTTTTTCGCTCGCAAGCTTGATTAAATGATCTTTTGCTTCGTTAACGGCTTTTTCGTCCGTAGGTGATTCACTCAATAGATCAAGATTGTCACCTTTCTCATAACTGTCAGATGTGCTGATAATCGTATCGATAGAGTCAACTAGCATCTTACGAGGGATCACGTTGATCTTAAACGCTTGTAAGTTTGAGATCCTATGCTGGCTGATCCCTTTGTTAAAGCTGTTCATTTCACGACGTAAACGATCTAAATCTTCACGAAGGCCTTTAATGGTTGCAGCTACCTCAGTGAGGGCAACACGTGCTTGTTTCTCAACCGCATCACGTTCATTGTCAATATTATGATATGCGCTGATAAGTTTCTGATATTTAGTAAATTCATCGGATTCATTATCAAACTTAGTGATACCCGCATTGTAAATATGCAAATAGGTATTACGCACGTTGACAGCTAGGTTACGCAGCTCATGGCAATCTTTATTGAACTGATGGATCACATCAGCCAAGTTATCAAAATCGAGATTTATCTCAACAGGGTAAGGCGTTTGTTGCTCGCTCACTATGTCTAGTGTGTGATCAATACGCTCAGATTTAACCTGTTTTAATCGGTCCCCTTGACGTTTAATTAAGTCTTGCTTCGATAAGATAATTGAACGCCTATCTGAGATTGAGCTGGCGTTGCGTTGAATATCTTGAAGGTAGCTGTCTACTTGCTCGCGCTCAGCGTCTAATTGCTCTTTGAGTAATGATTGCGCTTCAACAGATTGCAGCATGGTTTGGTATTGCTCGAAGCGTTTAAGCGTTGCTTCTAGCGCCATTAGCTCGTCATATAAGGTATCACGCTCTTGCTGCTTTTGTACTACGTTTGCTGCAACTTCACGCTGTTGTTTGAGCTCGACTAATGATTGCTGTAATGATTCTAACTGCGCTTTTAACTGTGCTTTGTTCTCGCCACTTTGCATTTGCACAGGACTGAGCTTTTTAAGCTTAATGGTTGCACCTGGCAGTTTTAATTCACCGCCTTTTACGCTGTTTGATAAGTTTGCTAAGAACTCACCAAAAGCGTCTTCGTTATGAATGTCAACTTCACCTTGGCTTGTCGTTGCAAAGCTCAGAATATCTGGATTCAAAATACGAGAAATTTCTTCGACTTCTTTTAGAGACAGATCTTCACGCATACGAGTAAACAAATTGAACTCAAGGTTTTTAAGTTGCAGCTTCAGACTCTTGATCTGCTTGTTGTTCTCGTTAATACGATAATCAAGGGTATGTAAGCTTTGCCCTTGCGCGCTATTAATAGAAAACGACAACTGCTCGTATTCTTTTTTCAATAATTGCAGATTGGTTTTTAAGGTCGCATGATTTGTTAATTCAAACTCAGTTTTAAGAGCCGAGTAGTCAATAAACCACTGCTCAATTTGCGCTTGGCGGCGGGTAATGTCGCCTGACTGTTGTAAGTAAAGTTGTTGTTTTTGTTCGAAGTCGTGTTTTTCTTGCTCTATATCTTCTAGTTGAGCTTTAAGCTCACTCATTTGTGATTCTTGATAATCGGCAAATTCAACCAGTGCCATATCAATTTTAGGAGCGTAGGCGGCAAGTTTACCTTTTATACCGCTCTCGCTATCTAGCATTTGTTCAAGGGCTGCAATGGGCTCTTGCATTGACTCCAGGGCAACAAGTTCGCGACGAGAGTGGTTTACTTTATCAAAAGCGCGACGCCATACTTCATAAAAATCGACTTTTGAGTTTGACATATGACGTTCAAATACACGCAGCATAAAGCGTTTTACGTCTTGTGCACCTAACTTATGCAAGTTTAAAATTCGTCTGAAAATCTCTTTATAAATAGACGCATCCTGTACGTTATTTAATGGGATCATTTTCAAGTTAATATCACCATCAAATTGCGTTGCGCCACCAATGAGTAGGGCATTTAGCTCTTGTGCTTTTAATTCGACCGCTTTTTTGCCTTTGCTCTCCAAGTGATTAAACAGCTTGGTATATTTAATGATGCTTTTGTCTTGCGTGAAATCATTTAAATCTAGCTTACCTGGATAGCAGAAAAACTGGTGGGCATAACCTGCAATCTTGCCTAAACCTGCAACACCGATGACGACATCACCGTGGGGTAGATTGGCTTCAAGTAAGATATAACTTTGATCGCTTGAGAAGTAGAATTTACGTGTTTCTTCTAAATCGTGACCATCCCATTCAGTTAAACGCAGGTCGTTGATCAACGGAAATTGCAGCGCATTAATCACCGAGCTTTTACCAGTATTGTTCGGCGCACAAATAGAGGCACTCTTATTTAGCGGGATCACACATTTTGCATAGCCCGCCGTATTTAGCAGTGCAAGCTTACTTAATCCATATAACTTACTCATACTTCTTCCTCGAGTTCGTCAAAGTTATTATCATTTACTTCCATTAATGCATCGATATATCTATAAACTGGCGCGAGTAATACAAAGCCTTGCTCAACTTCTTTAGCCAGCCCTAAGCGCACCATGCGTAAATAAACGTCTTTACGAAGCTCAGAGCCAGAAAAAATTTCGAGCTGGTCAAATAGGTGTTTATTCATTTGTACCAGTGTCTGCATCAGCTCTAAGTCGGTGATGTTATCAAATAGGACGCGAAGGGGATCTTTACCTTGGTTCGCGTAATGCTCGATAAGAATATAAATAGTTAATGCAATTGCACGAGAAATCTTCCCCATGTTTGGGGTGCTCTCATCACTGCCTAAATAGTAAAAGCCTCGGGCATCATGAATAAGATCGTGACCTAGCGCAGTAAATAAGGCTTGGTAAGCATCAATGTTTTGGTCTAGTTGCTGCCATAGGGTGGTGTCTTGTTCACTGATGTGATACCCGCTAACCAATTTTTTATTGATGGCTTGTAATTCTGATAAATCAGTTAAATTAATGTTTGTCATTCTTTTGTTCTTGCTTGTTGGCGGCATTAAATGGATACAGTTTGAATGTCTGTCCCGAAATAGAAACGCTTGTGCGTTGTTCGTCTTGTTGTAATTCGAGATCTGTATCGTTGATTAACTTTTGATATAAAAACAGCATCTCATCGGCTTCGAGATCTGGATATTGTTCTGATAAGAAACCTAAAATCGCCGTTCGTTTTTTGCCTGTTTTTGCGAATGTTGTTCTTACATTATTGTAATCTGGAATATTTGTGCTTTGATAGGCTGGTACGTCGGTTTGATCAGGGAGTTCGTATTCGTCATGCTCAAACTCTACTAGGCTTGCCATATAAGCGACCATGTTGCGTTGCTGGCCTAGTGAAAAACGTTGAATATCAGAGACAAACTCAGGCTGTACGGCACTTAATGTTCGATCAACGCCGTTTTTACGAATAAGACCTAGTACTTTAGATGCTTGTCGCGTGATCAGATTGTTACGGCGTAGTTCTTCCCGTAGTGGCATTAGCATATCAGCACTCTTACGCAGACTTTCTCGACCAACTAGGTGCATATCAAGAATACGAGTACGAAGTTGTTCGAGCATGCGCTTATCAATACTGCCACGGCCAAAGAGGTCAATGTGTTCTATCTGAGCACTAATTTGTATTTCTATGCGGTTAAAGCAGCGGTGAAAATCACCCCGAATATCGACCATTTCTAGCATAGGCTCAATATACTCGTCGAAGGCTTCTATCACTGCTTTATAACGTTTTTGAAGTGAAACATGGCTAGTATCAGACTTTGCTTGCTCTACAATGTTAAAGATGGCGTTTTCATTGTGATTAAACAACTTAACGATTTTACGCACTCGCTCGTCCATAATGCGGCTAAATCGACGTAACTCAGTAAAGTCACCATCTTCACCGGATTGTGCTAGGCGGTTACCGAGTCGTTCCAGATCTGTGACTAAAACCGTTATTTCTGCAGCAAGGCCTAAGTCCTCTTCTTGTAATAAGAAACTGATGAACTCAGCAATCGCTCTGTTGATTTCTAATTGTGACGATTTTGCCAGTGGTATGATAATTTCTTGATTTAATAATTTATTAGTTTCTTTGAATATTTTGTCACTTTTCCAATGGGGATTTTTGTTTTTTATGATGTTTTGAACGTCTTTGATGCTGAAATCAGTCATTTTGAAACGTTTAAACAAAAGCTCAATGACAGACCAGTGTTCAGTGAGCGTATTTAAAACTTTCTTCGCTGGGATCATATTTTTCCACTTTGTGTCTTTTTTGTGAAAAAAGACAGTATATTATACTTATATTGATAGCTTACATGTACCTATAATGCTAGAATCTGCGCCGACTTACGTTACCCACCATTTTTGTTAATTTTTAAACACAGGTTGTTTACGCATTATGGTTACTACTATAATCCTAACACTGATAGCGATAGCTTTTGTGCTCATCGTTATAGAGGATATAATCCATGTAAACAAGGCCAAAACTACACTTTTTTTTGGTACTTTATGTTGGATTATCGCCTTTATCTCTCCGATACATGGTCAAAGCCCAGAAAATGTGCAACATGAGCTAAACCACAACATATTAGAGATAGCAACCTTGTGGCTATTTTTAATGGCCACCATGACTTTCGTTGCTTATCTAAACTCTAAAGGCTTTATACAAAATATCGTGCACCGTGTCATGCCATCACAAATCAGCGAACGTAAACTCATGTTCCTGGTTGGCATTGCCGCTTTTGTATTTTCGTCAATTTCAGACAATATTACAGCAACGCTCATTTCATTAGCTGTTGTTATGTCGCTGAAATTAGACCCAAAGAAGCTTATAAAATATGCAACTTTAATCATATTTAGTGTCAACTCAGGGGGAGTATCATTGATCACAGGCGATGTGACAACACTTATGATATTTCTTGCCGATAAAGTAACCATTCCAGACTTATTATTGCTTGTAGCGCCAGCGATTGTGAGCGTAATGGTCTTGGCTACATTGCTGTCATTTGGCATGAATGAAACGATTGTGTTTGAAAAAGAACAAACACGTCGTATCGAGAAAACGGATGTAACAATAGCGTGTATTTTTGCATTAACGGTTTTTTCTACTTTATTTTTGAGTGTTGAGTATCAAGTACCACCTTTATTAACCATGTTATTTGGCTTGTCACTTATGTTCTTAGTTGCTCAGTTCTTAATGCGTAAAAAAGACGTAAACCGTAAAATTATTGACTACATTCGCGAGATAGAATACGACACGCTTCTGTTCTTTGTTGGTATCTTACTTGTGGTTGGCGCACTAAAAGAAGTGGGTTTCTTAGTTAAGTTCACTCAGTTGTATGATTACCTAAAACCCGAGTATGCGAATTATATTGTTGGTATTATGTCTGCAGCAGTAGATAACGTGCCTTTAACTGCGGCACTTTTAAAAGCTGATATCACTATGTCTACACAGCAGTGGCTAATGTTTACCTATGCAACGGGGGTTGGTGGTTCAATGCTGATCATCGGCTCTGCTGCAGGCATTATTGCAATGAACAAGGTTAAAGCACTGACATTTGTGAGCTACTTACGTATGTTCTTTTATCTACTTATAGCTTATTCAGTAGGTTATGTAGGTGCTTATTACGCAGGCATGATGATTTAGAAGCTTTAAGTACAAATTAGTTAAAACAGTACTTGACACCTAGACGTCTAAAAGTTAATTTTTAAGGACCCGCACAAACTTGCGTTTGCGCGGGTTTTATTTTGCCTAAGTTCAGCTTAGATTACGCAAAATAAACAGAAGAGGCGCGAAACTTAGGTAGCTGGTTTGAGGTGACGTATACCGATGACAGTCAGTGAGGGAAGTGTTCGCCGAGAAGAATATCAGTACGTCGCTGCTATTTTTCGGTTTACGAGGCTGAATCCTCGGAACTGTCACCGATTTATGGTGGAGAGCTTCTGGCAATGAGCATATCAAATTTATCCGTATATTCTTGCCGAGTTCTCCTTATTGATGTTGAACACACAGTGTTCATAAAGGAGATAAAATGACTTCCCAGTTCACAGTTGCTAAGTTTGGTGGTACAAGTGTCGCCAATTTTGAAGCAATGCATCGCTGTGCACAAATTATTCATGATGATAATCAAGTACGTATTGTAGTAGTGAGTGCCAGTGCAGGTGTTACTAATCACCTAGTGACATTAACTCAGCAAAAAGCTGATTTAGCAGAGCGTAAAACCCTTGTTAAAGCTGTACTTGATATCCAGGACGCCATTTTAGAAAAACTGACACTAGATGCAGACTTAGCAACCGGCTTTTCTCAAACAATTAGCGAGTTTGAACAATTGGCTGAACTCCCTGCGTTAAGTGCACAACAGTGTGACGAAATGCTTAGCTTCGGTGAGCGACTATCCTCTTTTCTATTTACTCAAGTATTACGTAATCTAGGTGTTACTGCTGACAGGTTTGATGTACGCCAAGTACTTAAAACAGATAACCAGTTTGGTAAAGCAACGCCTGACGTGAGTGCAACTGCAAGCGCAGCAGAGCAGCATTTATTGCCACAACTTACAGACAAAGTGTTAGTAACACAAGGTTTTATTGGCAGTGATACATATGGCCAGACAACCACCCTAGGTAGAGGTGGTTCAGATTATAGTGCCGCATTATTGGCGGAAGCGATAGGTGCACAAAGCGTACAGATATGGACAGATGTTGTAGGCATATTCAGCACAGATCCACGTTTATGTAAAAAAGCGTCACCGATTGCACGATTGAGCTTTGATGAAGCGGCTGAAATGGCCACATTCGGTGCAAAGGTATTACACCCAGCAACCATTTTACCTGCGAGTCGCAGCGGTATAGCGGTCTTTGTTGGTTCTAGTCGCGAACCTCAAGCCGGTGGTACTTGGATTGAAAAAGAAACCGAATCAAAAGCTGGGATCAGAGCCGTTACACAACGTAAGAATCAGATTCTTTTAACGTTAAAGAGCCCAGAAATGTTGTTGGCTAGTGGTTTTTTAGCGCGTATTTTTACTATTCTAAGTAAATATAATATCTCGGTAGATTTGGTAACCACTTCTGAGATCAGTGTTGCCATCACACTTGATAATGCATTGAGTTCATCTAGACCTGAACTTGATCAAGCGTGTTTAGAAGAGTTGAGTGAATTCTGTCATGTAACTGTAGAGACAAATCTGACCTTGGTTGCCCTTATAGGTTCTGAGATCCAGCTTCGTCAACACGAAGTGAATTTTATGAATGTACTTAAAAACTTTAACATTCGTTTAATTTGCCATGGCGCAAGTAAGCACAATTTGTGCTTTTTAGTTGAACAAAGTGAATCAGATAACGTTGTTCAGTCAATACATGCGCAACTGCTAGAAGCGTGTTAAGAAGGCGTTTCATTGTTAAATTCTATCAAGCGAGCTGAGCATTAATACTCAGCTCGCTTTTTTAATTCAAATTTTTGATAGAAAGTGTCAGTACCATAACTAGAAACTCTATGTTATTAAACTCAGTTGCTTCGCAAAGGGTTTTAACTTGCGTATACTCATACGTCTATAACAAAAACATAAAGATAGCAAAATGGCTCAATTGCGTGATGGCTTTCAAAGTCGCCTAGGCTTTGTTTTGGCAGCTGCTGGTGCTGCTGTAGGGCTTGGAAATATTTGGGGGTTTCCCACCCAAGCTGCAAACCACGGTGGTGGTGCATTTTTATTAGTGTACTTTGCCGTTATATTTCTCTTGGCTTTACCTGCTTTATACACAGAGTTGTATATTGGTCACCAGGCACAATCTAACCCAGTTAAAGCACTTAATCAGGCATGGCAGGATAGTAATCCTAAAATAGGATCTACAGCAGGTTATGTCGGCCTATGTGGTGCCATTGTGATGTTAAGTTTTTACTCGATCGTTGCTGGTTGGATGCTCGCCTTTTCAATTGAACCACTGGCAAGGTTATTAGAACTAAATGAAATAGCTGAATTCTTGAAAGGTGACTCGACATTGAGGAACTTCATTTTCACGCCGCTTATGTTGCTGCTTACTGCTAGTATCATTTTGAAAGGTGTTAAGTCAGGTATTGAGGCATGGTCTAGAAGGCTAATGCCTTTATTATTGTTGTTACTTATAGGTCTAATTGGCTATATGGCAACCCTTGAAGGTTCTATAGAGGGTTTTAAAGCTTATTTAGTTCCAGATTTTTCAAAAGTAACAGATCCTGATTTGGTTATTGCTGCTATGGGCCAAGCTTTCTTCTCACTCTCATTAGGGGTTGGCTGCATGATGATCTACGGCTCATATTTGAAGCCAAATGAAAATCTACCTAAATTAACCGCAAGTGTTGCCTTACTTGATACCTGTGTTGCTTTTCTAGCTGGGTTGCTAATCATTCCTGCAATATTCGTCGCACAGCAAAGTGGAGTGGAGGTTTTCCAAGATGGTAAGTTGATTGGTGAAGGTCGCTTGATTTTTGCCGTTCTGCCAGAGCTATTTATGAATATGGGCCAAATAGGTCTATTTGTAGGCCTAAGCTTTTTTGTACTTATGTCTATTGCAGCTCTTACCTCAACCATCTCTTCAACTGAGATACCGGTGTCTTTTTTAGTAGAAAACCATGGCTTGAGGCGTAAAAACGCAACAATATGGGTCACTTTAGTAATTATACTGGTCTCCACGACAATTATACTTAATTTTGAATGGTTGTTTGGACTTATAATAAGTGTACTGACCCATTACCAATTACCTTTGATGGGGCTATTTTACTTCATTACAGTTGGCTGGATGTGGCATAGAGGCAATAAGCTTTTAGAGGCAAAAAGTGGTTTCCATTATTACTTCGCGCAATATGTTCGCTTCGTATGTCCAGTATTAATGACCGCGGTGTTTGTGAATGTAGCTTTGAAGTAGTCTTAGTGAGATTAAATAACACTAAACAAGGCTGTCACAAATAGAAAGCAATTACACATTAATTCATTTCAAATTTAGCCCTGACATCTGTTGGGGCTTTTTATGTCAGTAAATTTCTCAAAAAATGAAAATTTACACAATTGTCCCAAATGACTTGAAATGTGAATAAAAACTAAAATACAGCGGCGTTAAATGCTAGCATTAAATTTTATATGCTCTTCAGTGCCTGTTGAATGGAATAGTTAAAGTGTCCATGGAGAATGACAAAGCTAATTATGAATAAATAAGCCAAAAAATTCCAATCTGACTCAGCAGCATCAACGAAAATTTAACGCAAAAAAATAGCCAGTAAAAACTGGCTATTTTTTTAATGAAGCTTTAGTTACAGTAGTTTTCTACGAACGTTAAGTCATTAATGTGCTCTGGTGCGTCCATCACATAGGTTGCAACTGCTGTTTGAGAATTTACACTATAAATTTTTGCGTTTTCTCCTGAAACTCGACCAGATACGTAAAGAGTACCGTCGTCAGAAATTGCCAAGCCAGACGCCCAATTAATACCATGATGACCAATTAAGGTAAGTGTCATCGAACTATCATCGATTGTATAAAGAGACTTACCAGTTAGAACATAAAGCGTATTGTTATCTGCAGAATAAGCAACATCACCATGTGAGAACGAATCACCTGAATAGCGCATCTTACCTAAAACAGTTTTCTCGCCAGTTTGTAAGTCGTAATCATACATATATGTTTTACTGGTAGCACGAAGAGATTGACCGTCAGCAGTCACTGCAGAACGATAGATAGGCCATGATGTCGCATCAGCTTCAGCAACTTGAGTGCCGGTTTCTAAATCTAAAGACCATAGCTTAGAAGCTTTAGTGCTTGAATCTAACTGTTCCATAAAATAAAGCTTACCGTTATGACTAGCAATATTTGAAGCTGTGTTTTGTGCGCCAGCCACTACACTGTAAGTTTTAGATTCAAGGTCGAATTTGTATACGTAACCTGACTCTAGGTTACCATAGTTGTTTATACCAAAGATGCCAGTGTGACATGCTTGGTTTTCAGTGACGTTAACATTATCGATAAAGCCGCCATAGCTGTCACTCTTACCTGCACCAGTGAAACGAAGCTCTGATGAATCAGAAGTTGCTTCAACAGTAAGGGTGAATGACTGCCAACCTTTTTGAGTGGCATTGAGGTTCAAAACTGTAACACCATTCCATTTTACATCTACTTTATTTGTTTCAGCGTTACCAGCAACTCGTGGAGAATAATAAAACGAAACCTCATAAGTTTTGCCAGTTTGAGTTGCGATGTTTTGATATACACTGTGGTTTGCGGTTGAATCTAGTTCAATATATTGATTTCCATCTTGTGCATTAATGATCCCAAGACGAGATGTTTGGATCTCGAATCTTGCTCCATCATTTTGCCAACCAGTTACTGTATTCAACAACGTCCATTTTGAATTTACTACGTCCTGCTCGAATGAGCCATTGGTGATTAGGTTGTCAGCAAATGCAAATTGCGAAGCAAAAAGCGAAGACATTGCGATTAATGATAACTTCATATGGTTGTTCTCCAAGTTTATAAACTGCTACAACAAACTTCAAAAGTAAAAACTAATCCTATTTTCTAGTATAATTTCTGTTTCGTCAACAATAAAATAACATTTCATCGGTAATTTTAGTTGTAATCATAGATTTTGAGTGCGAATAAAATACATTATCTGTTGTATATGCAAGAATTACGCTTAAAAGCTTATTTAATGAGAGTGAATGCTAATAAGATCTGATTTTCAAAAATAAGGCGTGAAAATATTTTTTAAGTGTAAGCACTCTAAAGTTTTATCAATTTTAGAGTGCTTACAAAATTAAATTAACCATTAGGTTTCATTATATTTAAAGCGCGCTCTAACGCATCACTTCTAGAATTACAAAAGGCATTTTCACCTAGCTTTTCGTTAATTTGAAAACGATGAAGTTGATCAGATGTTTCGGGATTTGGCGAATAAATAAAGACTTTACACTTTGCATCTAACGCATCTGTGATTGCATTTTCAAGAGCTAGACTCACAGTAACATCCAGCATTGGAACATCACTTAAGTCTAAAACCATGGCTTTATATTTACTTATATCGCGGTGTTGGCGAGCAATGGCCTTAGAAACACTGAAAATCATAGGACCAGACAGGTAAAAATAGAGTAGTTGTCCGTTCGCTTTTTCAAATAAACTGTGTTCTTTTTCATTCATAGGAACGTCATCATCAGAATCACTGATGGCTTTAACTTGTTCTGATTGAACTCGGCTCAATCGCTCTATGACCATAATATTAGAAATAAAGACACCTAAGCCCACAGCTGCAATGAGATCTACAAACACAGTAAGTAACATCACGCCATACATAATTGCCATTTGGGATATACTTAACTTGTGCGCTCTTTGAATAAAGCTCCAATCAAGAATATTTATGCCAACATACACGGCAATACCCGCTAAAACAGCCAAGGGAATTGGTTCGGTTAAGCCTCCGGCTACAAATACAACCGCCATCAGAATCAGTGCTCGAAAAATCCCCGCTAATGGTGAACGTGCACCGACTTGAATATTGACCACTGTGCCCATGGTTGCACCTGCACCAGGCAGTGCTCCGAATAAGCCAGAAATGATATTCGCAATACCTTGGCCCCTTAACTCTTTATCAGAGTCGTGCTCAGTTCGTGTTAAGCTGTCTCCAATAACTGCTGTTAATAAGGTATCAATACAACCAAGTGTACCAAGCACCAAAGCATCAATAACCATAGATTGAAATTGGTCAGCAGTAAAAGTTGGTACAACAATAGAAGGTAATCCGCTCGGTATCTCACCGATCCTTCGAATGCTATCAGTGTCAAAAATGATAACCGAAACTAAGGTCACAGCAACAAGTGCGACTAATTGAGCAGGGACATATTGGCGATATTTCTTAGGAAAATAAAACAATATTGCTAATGTAGCAGCACCTAACAACACCTCTGAAAACTTAATATTTAATAAAAGCTCTGGGAGTTGACCTAAAGTGCCTGTAACTCCTCCTGCAGGTGCTTGATGGCCTAATAGAGGTGCAAGCTGTAAAATGATGAGTATCACGCCAATACCGGACATAAACCCGGAAATAACCGAGTAGGGCATTAATGTTACGTATTTACCGAGTTTTAAGGTACCAAGTAACACTTGAAAGGCGCCAGCCATCATCACGACTGTGAAACCCATAGCCAGGCCAGATTCAGGGTATTTAGCCATCATTCCAGTCAAAACTGCGGTCATAATAACCGTCATTGGACCAGTTGGTTCAGAAATCAAGGAAGTGGAACCACCAAACAAGGCAGCGAAAAGACCGACTAAAATTGCACCCCACATACCTGCTTCAGCACCGGCTCCTGAAGCAACACCAAACGCGAGGGCGAGCGGGAGAGATATTATGGCAGTGGTCACACCACCAAATAAATCGCCCTTTAAATTCATATGCTTATATCGAGAAAGAGATAACATAGAACTTCCATACCGCGAGATTTCACGCATTTTACACCAAATTTTCTTTTTAACTATCGGATTTACAAACTTTTTTACAAGTTAGTATTTATATACGTAATGTGACTTTGTGGTAGTATGCAAGCATGTAGAAAATGAAAGTTAAATTTATTATATATGTTTCAACCAGTTAGCCTTTTTGTTGGGCTTCGGTATGCCAAAGCGAGCAAAGGGAATGCATTTATTTCATTCATTTCCTTTTTTTCTATCGCAGGTATTGCATTAGGACTTATGTCCTTGATCACTGTTAGCTCTGTAATGAATGGCTTTGAGCAAACACTAAAAAATGCCATGCTTGATATGATCCCCCATGTGCAGCTAAAGCCTCACGATGAAATAAAAGTAACTAATAATTTAAAGACGCAATTAGCCGATTTAAGCACGGTTAAACGTGTGCAATCTTATCTCACCTCAGATGTTATTTTGCAAACCAATGAAGAACTTTTAGGTGTTAGGTTGCAGGGCGTTTTTGAAGGCGGGACTACGCAATTAGAGAGTCATATAGAGTCTGGCAGTATAAAGCAATTCCAATCGGGTAAGTATCAATTAGCCATCAGTCGTTATCTGGCAAATAGTTTGAAAGTTCAGGTCGGTAATCAAATTCGAGTGATTATGCCTGAGATTACAACTTACTCGCCTATGGGCAGGGTTCCTGCGCAAAGACTATTTACTGTGGCCCTTATTTATAATTCAAGAAGTGAAGCTGATACACAACTTGCCTTCGCAAATGGTCAAAGCCTAGCAAGATTAATGCGGAAAAAGTCGCAATCTCATTTAGATATTAGTATTTCACTACATGATGCCTTTTCTCTTGAAGACTTTTATGAAGAGCTTTCTAGTATAGATATCTCTAGTTACACAAGCATTGACTGGCAAGTACAGCAGGGGGCTTTGTTTGCAGCCGTTGCAATGGAAAAAAGAGTGATGTCTCTATTGCTTGGACTAATTGTCTTAGTCGCGATTTTCAATATTATTTCGGGTCTTTCAATGATGGTCAAAGAGAAACAAGGTGAAGTAGCCATATTACAAACTTTAGGTTTTACACCTGTGATGATATCGAAAGTGTTTATGGTTCAAGGACTTTACAATGGAGTTATCGGTACTTTATTGGGGCTATTTGCTGGTTTGCTACTGGCAAATTATATCAATGAAGTGATGTCATTGGTTGGCTTGTCTTTACTGGGAGGGATGGCCTTACCCGTAAAGTTTGAATTTACAGGTCTAATAATCATGGCCACATTGAGTGTTTTATTAAGTTTTATTGCTACCCTTTATCCAGCTAAACAAGCTGCGAAAGTAATGCCTGCTGAGGTTTTAAGATATGAGTAATTTAGTAATTGATTGTCAAAACTTAGGCAAAGTTTACCAAGATGGAAAGAACAAAGTCGAAGTGTTGAAAGGTGTAAACTTACAGTTAGAACAAGGACAAATGCTTGCAATAGTTGGCAGCTCTGGTTCAGGTAAAAGTACCTTATTACATATTCTTGGTACGCTAGATCATGCAACAACTGGGCATGCCAAAATTAAAAATACAAATGTTGCGGAGCTATCAAGAAATCAGCAGGCTGAATTTAGAAATAAACATATGGGGTTTATATACCAATTTCATCATTTATTAATGGAATTTACTGCGCTTGAAAATGTTGCAATGCCACTTTTAATACAAGGTATAAAAGTAAACCATGCACATTCTGAAGCACTAATAATGCTAGAAAAAGTTGGATTGGGGCATAGAGCAGAACACAAACCTTCAGAGTTATCAGGTGGTGAGCGTCAACGCGTGGCGATTGCACGTGCACTCGTAACAAAACCTGCATTGGTTTTGGCAGACGAGCCAACTGGAAATCTAGATAAACAAAATGCCATTAAAATTTATGATTTATTAAATGAGCTGAACCAGCAGCTTCATACCAGTTTTGTCATTGTGACCCATGACTTAGAGCTTGCAGAAAAGCTTGAGCGAAGTGTGCTACTCGATGATGGAATATTGACTGAGGTTACTCATGCTTAGCCTATTTTTATCTAAGCGATTTAGTCAATCAAGACAGAAAGGCTTCGCTTCAATCTTAAACAAAGCCTCAACCATAGGCGTTTTACTCGGTGTAAGTGTTTTAATTGTGGCTTTATCTGTTATAAACGGTTTTGAAGAGCAGCTAGAAAAAAGGCTTTTATCTGTTGTTTCTCATGTCACTTATGATGCACCGTATGACCCAATTAATGACTGGCAATCAAAGGTTAATATACTTAAACAGCAACAAGGGGTGCTTGCAGCCGTTCCAGAAATAAATGTGACTGGTATGGTGCAATTTAAGGGCAAGTTAAAAGCCGCACAGATCAAGGGACTTGATACGCAATCACATGAAAACGTATCGGGTGTGGGTGAGTTTGTAAAAGATTTCTCTATAAAAAACCTAGCACAAAATGAAGTGATTTTAGGAGCCCAAATTGCAGAAAGCTTGAATCTTTCTATTGGTGATCGTTTTACTTTATTAATTGCTAATAAAAATGCGAAATCAATGTTGTCTGCACCAAAACGCTTAAATGTGACATTGGTAGGCTTGGTTAAAATGGGCGGACCCATAGATCAGTCTATGGCGCTTATTAGCCTAGATTCTTTACAATCGGTATTAAACCTAAAACCACATCAAGTCACGAGTTTGAGAGTTAAAGTAAGTGATGTTTTTGAAGCTCATAACATTGCTATGTCTGCAGGCAGAAACTTACCGGATTTAGTGTATGTAAATAGCTGGTTTAGAACCCAAGGCAGCCTTTATCAAGATATCCAAATGGTTCGTACTATTGTCTTCATAGTGGTTATTTTGATCATTGCTGTAGCGAGTTTTAATATCGTTTCATCGATGGTAATGGAAGTTAAAGATAAGCAATCAGATATCGCAATACTTAAAACAATGGGTACTAAAGACAGTACTATTTTTTCTACTTTTGCCTTTAAAGGCGTCGGTAATGCGTTACTAGGTTCATTAGTTGGCAGTGCGCTAGGTGTTGTAATCTCTCTTAATCTGCCAGGATTATTTGTTTGGTTTTATGGTGAGGGTTCACAAAACCCACTTTCAGGAGTCTATTTTGTTGAGTTTCTTCCATCAAAACTGATTTGGACCGACATTGCTATTACCTTAGGTGTCACTTTAATACTTGCTCTTTTAGCCAGTATTTATCCAGCTTGGCAAGCAACAAAAACTGATCCAGCTAAGGTCCTAGGTAACGGTTAAGAATGAAAAATAAGATAGCTAGATACTTATCTATCAGAAGATTAATATCACTTATAAAGTTATCTGCATGATCATTTGTGTAGTTTATACCTGGTTAAGAATGTTTTTTGTGCAAATAAATCAATAAATAAATTATTGTGCGTTCATATGTTGACAAGATGTCGTTAGGAAGTAGAGTGACAACAAGTAAAGTTATGGGAAAACGACATGTCTGAAGAAAAAAAAGCTCCGGTTGAACTGACAGAAGCGCAAGTTAATCAATGGCAAAGAGAATGTTTAGGAAATGCACAAAAGTTTCTAGCAGACAAAGGTGTAATATCAGTGAGCATTTTAGAGAAGGAATGTAGAATTCTGCCACCACTTTGTGCCGTTTGGAAAATCAAAGGCAATGATGGCAACACTTATTGGGTTATCACTGGTCGTTTACCTACTGATGCAGTGCAAGTAAGTGCAGCAGAAAATGCAAGGGATGTATTGCGTCACTTTTCATTTCAGTGGCAACTAAAAGCTGATGGGATTATGGCGAGTAAACCTATCGACAAAACTCAATTTGACTTTGCAAACCTGCTGGTTAATAGAGCGCATGGCATTTACGAGTTATTTGAAAACGAACAGCTTTGGACTAATGCAGCATCGTAAAAGGTTCTGCATTAAAGTCATTCACAGGGCAGTATAATTGCTGCCTTGGAATACCAGCTTCCATAAATACTCCGCCTTTTTTAGAGAAACCATACTCAACAAAAGAAGGTACCTCATCAAGTACCGAATTAATAAAAATATCACTTAAGCCTTTTTCTTTCGCGATAACAACTAAGTAATTTAGGATCGAATAAAAGGCATCTTTGTTTCTGTGTTCACTAATAATAGCGACGCGACTTATCAAGCCATTGGGGCATAACCTACCTGTACCAACTGGTGTATTACAGTCGTCATAAATGATTACGTGTTCAGATAGTTTGTCTAGCGCATCAAACTCAACTTTTTTTGGTAAGTTGAGTTCATAAACAAAAACTCTCTCTCTGAGCTCAGTTAACAATGTTTGTTGCTCAAACCAGTTAACTTTAGTTACATGGTAAACCATGTGTCCTCCAGTAAGATTTAAATCAAATGTGCAAGCCTAAGCACTCTGTCAAATTGGTTGTTAGGCTTGCTTGCACATACAAGACCTTATTCTTCTTGTTGGATAAAGTAGTAACCTTCATTAATAAGCTTAGTTAACATTTCGGCAAACTCCAAACATGTTACTGAAGGAATAATCAGCTCAGCTTCAAAATGCGTTAGATTAGTTAGTAATTTTGTTGCATCTAACATGCTGACAGGTAATGTAAAAGTTTCATTGTTTACACTCAGAAGTAATGAGTCCTCTATTAATTGGTAAAATGTTCTAACCCCACCAGCTCTGTTAATTACTTGTGATGACAAGTAGGTAATTAACTCATCTGATGAGATTGGATCGTCAAGTGGTAACAAATCCATATCATGCTTTGGCTGGCTTAAATAATTGCCGAGCCATCGCTTGATTATTTCTTTGTCTTGAATCGCATCAAGCATGAGAGTTTGGATTTTTTCAACTTCGTCGTTACTGAGTTCGCCACATGAGTCTCTTAATGTAAGTGTTTCGTCAGAATAACGTTTTTTACCGAGTTCATTATCAATTAGATAATCTGCAAAATTACTTAAGAAATCTTTGGTGTCAGGTGCTCTAAAGCCAATAGAGTAGTTTAAAGCATTCTCAACCGCATAGCCTTCGTGAGGGCAGCCTGGTGGAATATAAAGAATATCACCAGCTTCAAGGACTTCATCAATGATTGCATTGAATTGTTCAACTTGGAGGAGGCTCTTATTTTGTGCAAACTCTCTTAAACTTGAGTCTGGCATACCGACTCGCCAATGTCTTTTACCTTCACCCTGAATAATGAACACATCATACTGATCAAGATGAGGACCGACACCACCACCAGGAGTTGAATAGCTAATCATCAAATCATCAATTCGCCAGTTAGGAATAAACCGAAATGGCTCTAAAAGTTCAGCTGCAAAAGGGTGCCAGTGATCGACTGCTTGAACGAGCAGAGTACTATTTGTTTCTGTTAATAGTGAGAAATCTTCGAATGGACCATGATAGGATTTCCATTTATCGTCATGATTTGTAATTAGACGTGATTCAATGTCCTCCTCCATGGCAAGACCCGCTAATTCTTCAACTTCAATCGGATCTTCGAAGTTAGCAAAACCACCTTTGATCAATAATGGTTTTTTTTGCCAATAATCTTTTAGAAATTCGGCGTGAGATAATGCGTTAATTTTTAAATCAAACATTTTTTTTCCATAAAAAAAGCGAAAGGAAACCCTTTCGCTTCATAAACTAAATTTGTGTGTAATTACACTAATTCATCAATGAATGCCTCAGCACGGCCGATGTAATTGGCTGGCGTCATTAGCTTCATTTCAGCTTTAACTGTATCTGGTAAATCTAGGCTATCGATGAAATCAGCCATGATTTCTTGGTTAACACGCTTGCCACGAGTAAGTTCTTTAAGCTTCTCATAAGGCTTTTCGATACCATATTTACGCATAACTGTTTGAATTGGCTCGGCAAGCAATTCCCAGTTTTGATCTAGCTCTTGTAGTAAACGATCTGTATTTACTTCTAATTTGCTTACACCTTTTAACGTTGCTTGATAAGCAATTAGTGTATAGCCCATACCAACGCCAAGGTTACGAAGAACTGTCGAGTCAGTTAGGTCACGCTGCCAGCGAGATACTGGAAGTTTTTGTGCTAAGTGTGCAAAAATTGCGTTAGCTAGACCTAGGTTACCTTCAGAGTTTTCAAAGTCGATAGGGTTAACTTTGTGTGGCATAGTTGATGAACCAATCTCACCTGCAACTGTTTTTTGCTTGAAGTGGTTTAGTGCAATGTAACCCCAAACGTCACGATCGAAGTCTAATAAAATCGTGTTGAAACGTGCGATTGCATCGAATAATTCAGCAATGTAGTCGTGTGGCTCGATTTGGGTTGTGAACGCATTCCAAGTTAAACCAAGGCTAGTTACGAATTGCTCAGCATGTGCATGCCAGTCATACTCAGGATACGCGCTTAAGTGAGCATTGTAGTTACCTACAGCACCGTTTATCTTACCTAGTAACTCTACGTTTGCGATTTGCTGACGTTGGCGTTGTAAACGAACATAAACGTTTGCAAATTCTTTACCCATTGTTGAAGGAGAAGCTGGTTGACCGTGTGTACGAGTCATCATAGGTACGCTTTTGTACTCAATCGCTTTTGCTTTTATCACAGCGAGTAGCTCATCACAGTATGGTAAAAGTACTTTGTCACGAGCTTCTGATAACATTAAACCATGAGATAGATTGTTGATATCTTCAGATGTACATGCAAAGTGAATGAATTCATTGATTGCATTTAATTCTGCATTACCTGCTACTTTCTCTTTTAGAAGATACTCAACCGCTTTAACGTCATGGTTCGTTGTGCGCTCGATTTCTTTAACGCGCGCAGCATCGGCTTCACTAAAATTGTCAACAATGCTGTCTAAAAGCGCATTTGCTTCGTCACTGAAAGCTGGTACTTCATCAATACCTTGTGCTTTAGCTAGGGCTTGTAACCAACGAACTTCGACAGTTACGCGGTACTTGATAAGGCCGAACTCACTGAAAATGCCACGCAATTCAGTAGTTTTACTACCATAGCGGCCATCCACTGGAGAGATAGCGGTTAACGCTGAAAGCTCCATAATTTCTCCTAAACTAATTGGTTTGTTTGAACGATATTTTTAAATACTGTTTTTTGCGATTTCGATAATTTTCTTTTTACCAAAGAAAAATTGACGCCGCTTACCACCAAGTTGGCGCCAAAGCACGGCGCTACGAATACCTGCCAGTAGCAACGCACGTATTTTATTCTGGCAACTTGGTTGTTTTAATAAGTCTGGTTGACCAAATACTTGAATTTTTTGCCCAAGAGGGCTGAGTACTTGGCTGTAGATATCAGCAAAAGCAGCAACTATGGTGCTGTCGCAAATATCAAAGTGTAATAGTTGTCTTTCAACTTGATTTAAGCGGCTTGCCAGCTCATCTAACGCTTTGGGATTTGCAGAAAGAGCACGTTCTAATTGCATCAAACTGCCAACATATTTAACTAGTTCGACATCTTTTTCGCCCTCAGGAGAGAGCTGTTGAATAAGCGTCTTACAACCTTCTTTGATCACCCATTTATCGTCATAGACATCTTCTGGGTGAGCAGGGCTCAGGTTAACAATACTTTTTAAAAACGTACTGACTTCAGCTTCATTAAACTGGCCGTATTTCGCTGTTTTTTGAACGAGTTTGCTGATCTGGCACATAGCCGCCAGTGGTAAAACATAACTTGTCGACATTATTTGATCACCGAGTCGATGATACCGCCACCCAAGCATACGTCGTCAGCGTAAAATACTGCTGACTGACCAGGGGTTACTGCTTTTTGTGGCTCATCAAATAAAACCCGTGCCATACCGTCTTCACCAACTAACAGAGTACATGGAATATCAGTTTGTCTATAACGGGTTTTTACAGTGCAGCGTGTTGTACCTTTTGGTCCAACACGGTCAACCCAGTGTAATTGATTTGCGTTAAGGCCGTTACTAAACAGGCGAGGGTGGTTTTTGCCTTGGCCCACAATTAACGCATTTTGCTCTAAGTCTTTATCAACTACATACCAAGGCTCGCCACTACCTTCTTTCATACCGCCAATTAATAGACCTTTCCTTTGACCAAGCGTGTGGTACATTAAGCCTTCATGTTCACCCACTTCATGGCCATCAGTGTCTTCAATTTTACCTGGTTGAGCAGGTAAGAATTTTTGTAAGAAGTCTTTGAATTTGCGCTCACCAATAAAGCAAATACCGGTACTGTCTTTTTTGTCGTGTGTAATTAAACCTTGCTCTTCAGCAATACGACGTACTTCAGGCTTTTCTACTTGGCCTACCGGAAATAGCGTTTGTGCAATATGCTCATGACTAAGTGTATAAAGGAAGTAACTTTGATCTTTGTTGTCATCAAGACCACGTTGCATCACAAACTTGCCATTGCGCTCTTCACGACGAACATAGTGACCTGTTGCAATGTAATCTGCACCGAGTGCTTGTGCAGCGAACTCTAGGAAAGCTTTGAATTTGATTTCTTTATTACACATGATGTCTGGGTTTGGCGTGCGGCCTGCTTTGTATTCCTCTAAGAAATACTCAAATACGTTGTCCCAGTACTCAGCTGCAAAGTTTACGGTATGAAGTTCAATACCTAACTTATCGCAGACAGCTTGTGCATCTTTAAGATCTTCAGCAGCAGCACAATATTCGTCATTGTCATCTTCTTCCCAGTTCTTCATGAACAGGCCTTCTACATGATAGCCTTGTTGTTTTAATAAGTAAGCTGAAACTGAAGAATCTACACCGCCGGACATACCAACGATGACTTTTATCTGACTATTATCGCTCATATTTTTTGCTGTTAATCTCTATGATAGTTAAAGGCGTGAGTATAGCACGATATTTTAAGAGGCTGAATCCCAAGTTAGCGTTTAACGCTAAAGCACTTTATATTCGCCATTGTGAATGCCATCAAGGGTGTATTTTCCTATACGATAGCGTATCAAGCGAAGTGTAGGGTGGCCAATATGGGCTGTCATTCTGCGAACTTGGCGGTTTTTTCCTTCAGAAATGGTGATTTCGAGCCAAGTAGTGGGAATATATTTACGCTCGCGAATTGGTGGATTTCGTGGCCAAATATCAGGTTCGTTAATTATTCTGACTTTTGCAGGTTTAGTAAGGCCATCTTTTAATTCGACGCCTTTATTCAGTGCATAAATTGACTTATCACTTGGTACACCTTCAACTTGCACCCAATAGGTTTTATCGGTGTCTTTTTTCGGATTCGTTAGAGTATGCTGTAATTTTCCGCAGTTTGTTAAGAGTAATAACCCTTCGCTGTCTCGGTCTAACCGACCTGCAGCATATACGCCTATTTCTTTCACGAAATCTGCTAAAGTTGAACGATTTTGATCATCGGTAAATTGGCAAAGCACATCAAAAGGTTTATTGAAAAGGACAATTTTAACTTGATCTGCAGGAAGCGCTTCTTTGACCACGCGTTTTTTATTAAATGGTTTTTTGTTATGTGGTTTCTTTCTGAATGTTTTGTTATTGCTTTTAGGAGCGCGATTTTGCATTGATAATATGAGGTAATAACATTGATGAGTGCATAGTAACAAATTATAGCCTAGCTACTAAGAAAACACTTATAAAAAAGGGCATCAATCGATGCCCTTAATCATTCAAATTAGCATTAAGCTAGTTTAGCTAATACTGCATTGAAAGTTTCGCTAGGACGCATAGCAGCAAAAGCAAGTTCGTCATTTGGTTGGAAATAACCGCCAACATCTTTGCTTACGCCTTGCGCAGCGTTAAGTTCTGCAACAATAGTTTGCTCTTGTGCAGTTAACTCTTCAGCGATTGGCGCGAACAATGCTTGTAGCTCAGCATCGTCTGATTGCGCTGCAAGTGCTTGTGCCCAGTAAAGAGATAGGTAGAAGTGACTACCACGGTTATCAAGTTCGTTTACTTTACGAGATGGTGACTTGTTTTCATCTAGGAATTTACCAGTCGCTGCGTCAAGTGTATCAGCAAGTACTTGTGCTTTAGCATTACCATTTACTTGGCTTAAGTGCTCAAGAGATGCTGCAAGTGCTAAGAATTCACCTAAAGAATCCCAACGTAAGTGGTTTTCTTTTTCGAACTGTTGAACGTGCTTAGGTGCAGAACCACCAGCACCTGTTTCGAATAAGCCACCACCGTTCATTAGAGGAACGATTGAAAGCATTTTCGCACTTGTGCCCAGCTCAAGAATTGGGAATAAGTCAGTTAGGTAGTCACGTAATACGTTACCTGTTACAGAAATAGTATCTTGCCCGTCTTTCATGCGAGCAAGAGAGTATTCTGTCGCTTCAATTGGTGCTTTGATAAGAATTTCAAGACCAGCTGTATCGTGATCTGCAAGGTATGTATTTACCTTTTTGATAAGCTGAGCATCGTGCGCACGCGCTTCATTTAGCCAGAAAACTGCAGGTGTATTAGTAGCGCGAGCACGGTTAACAGCAAGTTTTACCCAATCTTTAATTGGTGCATCTTTAACCTGGCACATACGCCAGATATCACCTTCTGCAACGTCATGTTTAAGAAGTTCATTGCCGTCAGTGTCAACAACTCGGATAGTACCAGCAGATACCGCTTCAAATGTCTTATCATGTGAACCATACTCTTCTGCTTTTTGGGCCATTAGACCAACGTTAGGAATTGTACCCATAGTACGAGGGTCGAAAGCACCATTTTTCTTACAGAAGTCGATAGTGGCTTGGTAAACACCAGAGTAACAACGATCTGGAATTACAAAGCTAGTGTCTTGTTGCTTACCTTCAGCATTCCACATCTGACCGCTTGTACGGATAGCTGCAGGCATAGACGCATCGATGATCACATCACTTGGTACATGTAGGTTTGTGATACCACGATCAGAATCAACCATAGCAATGCTAGGGCGCTCAGCGTATACTGCTTGGATGTCCGCTTCAACTTCAGCACGTTTTGCTTCGTCTAATTGTGCAATTTTAGCGTAAACGTCACCAAGACCATTGTTAACGTCAACACCTAGCTCAGCAAATAATTCGCCATGCTTAGCAAATACATCTTTGTAGAATACTTTAACAGCGTGACCGAAAATGATTGGGTCAGACACTTTCATCATCGTTGCTTTCATATGCAGAGAGAAAAGCACACCTTTCTCTTTAGCAGCATTGATTTCTTGTT
Organism: uncultured Pseudoalteromonas sp.; assembly: GCA_964479805.1. GTDB lineage: Bacteria > Pseudomonadota > Gammaproteobacteria > Enterobacterales > Alteromonadaceae > Pseudoalteromonas. The sequence continues at coordinate 41,777 of CAYZOE010000013.1, forward strand.
CTAGGAAAGCTTGTAAGTCAGCCGCGCGCATGCGAGATGCATCGATGATTTCACCAGCAAGTAGAGGTGTGCTTGCTTTAAGTACAGTAACGTCGCCATTTTCTGCGACGTGCTCGATGCGAACGTCAGTTGCATTTTCTACAGTTGTAGATTGCTCAGAACCAAAGAAATCACCATCAGTCATACTAGCAACATATGATTGTGAGTCTGAAGCCCATGCACCCATTGAGTGTGGGTTTTTACGCGCATATGCTTTTACAGAAGATGGCGCACGACGGTCAGAGTTACCTTCACGTAAAACTGGGTTTACTGCAGAACCTTTGATTTTGTCGTAAGTTGCCTTGATTGCAGCTTCTTCATCAGATTTTGGTTCTTCAGGGTAGTTAGGCAGTGCGTAACCTTTATCTTGAAGCTCTTTGATTGTCGCTTTTAATTGGGGTACTGACGCAGAGATGTTTGGTAGCTTGATGATATTAGCTTCTGGTGTTTTAGCTAATTCACCTAATTCTGCTAGTGCATCGCCAATGCGCTGCTCTTCAGTTAAAAACTCAGAGAAGTTTGCAATTACACGACCCGAAAGTGAAATATCACGAGTTTCAACTTCAACGCCTGCAGCATTAGTGTAAGCTTGAATGATTGGAAGCAGCGAGTATGTAGCTAGAGCCGGTGCTTCGTCAGTTTTTGTATATATAATTTTAGATGTCATTATCATTCCTAGATCAGGGGCATATTGTGCCTATCAAAACGCAATTGGAATGCTATGTTGCCTAAGGCAACTGTATATAGCAAGTTTGATAGTTATAATTACTCTAAAAGTCTATAGCCACGCTCAGTGGTTAGTAGTAAAGGTTAATTATATTAGACTAAAAAATAGGCATAACTAACAAGCCCGAAACTCACACTAGTTTAGCAAGCAATTAATATATGGGCTAATTGAAAAAATTAAAGGTAAGAAATGATAATTACTTTTTTAAGGGGGTGAAGCGAGTATAAACCCGCTTTATTAATGAGATGATAACATCAAGCGAGTTCAGCTTCTCTAGGAGCGATGTTCGTTGCATGAAGCCCTTTAGGGCCTTGTTGCAACTCGAAGGTTACATCTTGACCGGCTTTAAGTGTTTTGTATCCTTCCATCACAATCGTCGAGTAATGGGCGAAGATATCTTCTTCACTGCCGTCTTCTACGATGAAACCAAACCCTTTGGCGTTATTGAACCATTTGACTTTTCCGCAAGCCATACTTCCACATCCTTCTATAAGTTGACTAATTTAGTTAATCTAAACTTTATAATTTGCTAGACTGCCCTTAGATTAGACAGTCTAATAACGACTGTAGTTTATATGAGCAATCAGTCAAGGCTTTTAGACAATTTTTTAACAAATAATTTATTTTTCAATTCAAGTTTGCTTGAGTTAACAACACAAGACTATATTTTATTATGAGTGGTATTAAAGATTCTGGTGTAATAGATACAGTTCGAGAGAAGCAAAAGCAAAAGCTAAGCCCACCTCGTAAGTATAAAGTCATTTTAAATAATGATGATTACACTCCAATGGACTTTGTAATCGAAGTATTAATGACGTTTTTTAATATGGACAGCGAAAAAGCAACTGACGTGATGCTGCGCGTGCATCACGAGGGAAAGGCAGTATGTGGCTTATATCCTTCTGATATTGCACATACTAAGGCGGAACAAGTAAATCGTTACGCTCGCGACCATGAACATCCACTGCTATGTAGTTGTGAGCAGGAATAACCGATATAAATCTCGTTTGGGGGTTGCTTATGCTAAACAAAGATCTTGAAATTACCTTAAATGCAGCATTTCGTGAGGCAAGAACACGTCGTCACGAATTTATGACTGTTGAGCATTTATTACTTGCATTGATAGATAACCCGTCAGCTGGTGAAGCATTAGGTGCATGCGGTGTTGATACAGAAACGCTAAAACGTGAGCTTTCTGAGTTTATCGATGAAACAACACCGCTTTTACCAGAAAGTGAAAATGATAGAGAAACACAGCCAACATTAGGTTTTCAGCGTGTTCTACAAAGAGCTGTATTTCATGTGCAGTCTTCAGGGCGCACCGAAGTTACAGGTGTCAACGTATTGGTAGCGATTTTCTCTGAACAAGAAAGCCAGGCTGTTTATCTTCTTAAAAAGAGTGATATTAGCCGTCTAGATATTGTGAATTTTATTTCACACGGTGTTGCTAAGTCCGACGACGAGAATCATGAAGACGATCATGAAGATATCGGTAGCGATGATTCAAGTGACATACAAGATGAAGAGAAGACTAAACTTGAAAGCTTCACAACTAACTTGAACGCAATGGCACAAGCTGGTCAATTAGACCCGCTAGTTGGTCGAGATCAAGAAGTAGAGCGCACAGTACAAGTTTTATGTCGTCGTAAAAAGAATAACCCCTTACTTGTGGGTGAAGCGGGCGTTGGTAAAACAGCAATTGCGGAAGGTCTTGCATACAGAATCGTTAATGAACAAGTACCTGACGTTATTGCAGATGCTGTAGTCTATTCATTAGACATGGGTGCGCTACTAGCAGGCACTAAATATCGTGGTGATTTTGAAAAACGTTTTAAATCTCTTTTGAAAGAATTACAAGCAAAACCGCATTCAATTTTATTTATTGATGAGATTCATACAATTATTGGAGCCGGCGCTGCTTCGGGCGGTGTGATGGATGCTTCGAATCTTATCAAGCCACTTTTATCTAGTGGACAATTAAGGTGTATGGGTTCAACAACTTATAACGAGTTTAAAAATATCTTTGAAAAAGATAGAGCACTCGTTCGTCGGTTCCAGAAAATAGATGTACTCGAGCCAAGTGTTGAAGACACCGCAAAAATTCTGATGGGTTTGAAAGATCGTTACGAAGATCATCACGGTATTCGTTATACCCAAAAAGCACTTCGTGCGGCCGCTGAATTGAGTGCTAAATATATCAATGAGCGTCACTTACCAGACAAAGCCATTGATGTGATAGATGAAGCTGGAGCAAATCAACGTTTACTGCCAGTATCAAAGCGTAAGAAAACCATAAATGTTGCTGACATTGAGCAGATTGTATCTAAAATTGCACGTATTCCGCAGCAGAGTGTGTCTTCAAGTGATAAAGAGACACTCAAAAACTTAGATAGAAACCTAAAAATGTTGGTTTTTGGCCAAGACCAGTCAATCGATGCATTAACATCTGCGATTAGATTATCTCGCTCTGGCCTTTCAAATGAAGATAAACCAATAGGTTCTTTCTTGTTTGCAGGCCCTACTGGTGTAGGTAAGACAGAAGTAACAAAGCAGCTTTCAAAATGTATGGGCGTCGAGTTCATTCGTTTCGATATGTCAGAGTATTCTGAACGTCACGCTGTTAGTCGCTTAATCGGTGCTCCACCAGGTTATGTAGGTTATGAACAGGGCGGTTTGCTAACTGATTCTGTGATTAAACATCCACATGCTGTTGTTCTTCTTGATGAGATTGAAAAAGCGCATCCGGATATTTACAACATTTTGCTACAAGTCATGGACCACGGAACCTTAACAGATAACAATGGCCGCAAAGCTGACTTTAGAAATGTGGTGTTGGTTATGACAACGAATGCTGGTGTACAAGAAACTATTCGCCAGTCAATCGGATTCGCGCAGCAAGATCACTCGCACGATGCTATGGTAGAGATTAATAAGGTATTTACACCAGAATTTAGAAACCGCTTAGACAACATCATTTGGTTTAACCATTTAGACAAAGATGTCATTTTACAAGTTGTAGATAAATTCTTAGTCGAACTTCAAGCGCAACTTGACCGTAAATCTGTGAACCTTGAACTTACAGCCGCTGCTAGAGAGTGGTTAGCTGATTTGGGTTACGACAAGGCAATGGGTGCAAGACCAATGTCTCGTATTATTCAAGAGCAATTGAAAAAGCCTCTTGCAAATGAAATTCTGTTTGGCAAATTAGCTGAAGGTGGCACAGTTAAAGTAGGGCTTAAGAGTAATAAGTTAAACTTCCAATATGATGTTGAATTGGCTGAAGCTTAAAAATGAGAAGGTGTTACTTCACCTTTTCAAGATATCAATAAAAAAGCCTAGCTTAGCTAGGCTTTTTTACTTAAACATCGAGTGCAATCACACTGATGTTTGAAAAGTAAAACGAGTGAACTTAACCAATACGCTTTACAATCTCGGCGTAATTAACGCGCGCGGAAAACGATACGACCTTTAGTTAAATCGTATGGCGTCATTTCAACAGTTACTTTATCGCCTGTTAAAATACGAATGTAGTTTTTGCGCATTTTACCAGAAATATGTGCAACCACTACGTGGCCGTTTTCAAGTTCAACGCGGAACATTGTGTTTGGTAAAGTATCAAGGACTGTGCCCTGCATTTCAATTACGTCTTCTTTCGCCATGTGTAGCGTAACACCTCTTTGATTAAATTAACGCAGCAGATTTTGCCGAAAACCACACAATAAGTAAAGGTAAGGGGGAAAATTAGTTAATTTAATTACAGCTTCAGTTGCCAAACATCCGATATAAAACGCTCTGCAGGTTTAAATTGAGACTTGTAAGACATTTTTCTGCATTCATCTATTTGATAACCCAAGTATACATAATCAAAACCAGAGCTTTTTGCGAACTCAACTTGCAGTAAAATCATCACATTTCCTAGGCTAAATTTATCGTAGCCAGGATGATAAAAGGTATAAATCGCAGACAATGAGTTTGGCATTGTGTCTGTGACTGCAACAGCAATGAGTTCATCTTTATCCCATAGTTCAATGAAGGTAATAGGTAACCAATTGCAAAATAAAAAACTCTCATATTGTAAGCGGTTAGGAGGAAACATGGTGCCGTCACTATGCTTATGATTAATATAGTTTTTATACAATGCGTAGTAATTTGATTGTTCTTTATCACTAACCTTAACATGGAAATGGTTTTTAGCTAGTTTGAGTTTTCGTTTTTGTGATTTTGATAGCACAAAATCTTTAACTGGAAGTCGCATAGACTCACAGGCATTACAACTAGGGCAATGAGGACGATAAATTTGATCACCACTTCGTCTAAAACCTAATTCTAACAAGTCTTGAAAACGTGCTGCGTTGTAGCATTGACTATCAAGTATGACGAGCAACTGTTCTTGTTTATCGGGTAAATAACTGCAATCAAATTGTTGGCTTAAGCCAATCTTTGAAGGAAAATGTTCATTCATAGATCTCTTCCAATACCTGTGTTTTCCACATCGAACTGGGTATATCAAAGCTTTGAGCTAATTTAAGTTTAGCTAAAAACTCAGACCTTGGAATTAATTTAGCTCCTAAACTCGTCAGATAGGGGTTTTCCAACTGACAATCTATAAAATGGGCGTTGTTTTTTTTAAGCCAATTTACCAACGCCCACATCGCTAATTTAGAACCGTTTGCTTGATTAAAAAACATTGACTCTCCACAGAAAATACCTGAGTTCATAACCCCATACAGACCCCCCATGAGATTGTTGTTTCGATCCCATACCTCGAGGCTATGTGCAAATCCTAATGCATGCATTTCAGAGTAGGCTGCTAACATTTGATGGTTGATCCAGGTACCTTCAGCATGAAGCCTTTGTTCTCTGCATGTCTTGATGACAGCTTCAAATGCTTTGTTAACAGTGACTATTGGTTTAGTTTTCCTTGCCACTTTTTTTAATGAACGGCTAATATGAAAATTGCCAGTTTTAATCACTGCTCTTTCACTTGGCGACCACCACATGATGGGCTCTTTTTCATTAAACCAAGGGAAAATACCTGATTTATATGCAAGGTTAAGTCTTGCTGGCGAAAGACAGCCCCCGATAGCAAGTAAGCCATCAGGTTCCTTTAAAGCCAAGGTTGGTGAAGGAAAATCTATGATGTCGGTTGATAGCTGGTATAGGCGTGGTGTCATTTAAGATATTAATCGTTTTCTAATGAAAACATCTTAAAGTGAAAGCGGAGGGTTAAACAACCCTCCGAGTCTAAATTTTATTGGTTGTCTAAGAAGCGTTCAGCATCAAGTGCTGCCATGCATCCAGTACCCGCAGACGTAATTGCCTGACGATAGATGTGATCTGATACATCACCAGCTGCAAACACACCTTCAACAGAAGTTTGTGTTGCATTACCATTAAGGCCTGATTCAACAACTAAATAGCCATCTTTCATTTCAAGTTGGCCTTCAAACATATCTGTATTTGGTTTGTGACCGATGGCAATGAATACACCAGCTAGATCAAGTTGCTCAACTTTATCTGAGTCAGTGTCTTTTACTTTAATGCCAGTCACACCCATTTCATCGCCAAGGACTTCATCTAAAGTACGGTTGAAATGAAGCTTAACATTACCGTTTTTAGCTTTTTCTATTAAACGGTCAGATAAAATCTTTTCACTGCGGAATGAATCGCGACGGTGAATCACATGAACTTCATCTGCAATGTTAGAAAGGTATAATGCCTCTTCAACGGCAGTGTTACCACCACCAACAACAGCCACTTTTTGACCACGATAAAAGAAACCATCACAAGTAGCACATGCAGAAACACCACGACCTTGGAAAGCAGTTTCAGATTCAAGGCCTAAATACTTAGCAGAAGCGCCAGTAGCAATGATAAGCGCATCACAAGTGTATGTACCTTGATCCCCAGTTAACGTAAATGGACGTTTTGTGACGTCTACTTTGTTGATATGGTCGAAAACGATTTCAGTTTCAAAACGTTCTGCATGTTCTTTCATACGATCCATTAGTGCGGGACCAGTTAAACCGTGTGCGTCACCAGGCCAATTCTCAACTTCAGTCGTTGTTGTAAGCTGACCACCTTGCTGCATACCAGTAATTAGTACAGGGTTTAAGTTTGCACGCGCAGCGTAAACAGCAGCGGTATAACCAGCGGGGCCTGAGCCTAAAATTAATAGTTTGCAGTGTTTTGCATCACTCATGAGGTATTCCTAATTAGTTATCTTTTTTACGAAGTGAGGACGATTCTATGTAAAACAAGTGAGAAGTAAAATAAATTAGGAATATTGAAAATTAATAAATTTAAAAGGTGTCAAATAATCTGTACTTGTCGAAAAAAGCATCCAAAAGTCACTGTTTTATCAGAAATTCATGACCTAATAATATTTTTTTGATATGTTCTTATTAATTTTGTGTGAGACTCTGGATTGAGTCACCTTTATTTATAGGTTTTTATGGCATTTTGGCAGGACATTCCAAGTTTTGATTTGGCTAGTGAAGACGTTGAAATACTTAGTAGTGCAAAACAATATCAACAAAGGCTGATCAGTCTTATTGAGCAAGCTAAATCACGAATTTATATTACCGCTCTGTATTTGCAAGATGATGAAGCGGGAAGAAGCGTACTTTCGGCACTTCACAAAGCTTCACTTACGAACCCAACGCTTGAGGTTAATGTATTAGTTGATTTCCATCGAGCTCAACGAGGCCTTATAGGCGCAGCGAGGTCAGAGGGAAATGCAGCCTTATATTGTGATGAATTAGAAAAACATCAAAGCAATGTGAAGGTATTTGGTGTACCTGTAAAGGGCAAGGAGTTGTTTGGCGTTTTGCACTTAAAAGGTATTGTCATTGACAATACCTTGCTCTATAGCGGTGCCAGCATAAATAATGTGTATATGAATGTGGATGAAAAGTATCGACTTGATAGGTATTTTATTTTACAGCAGTCAGGTTTAGCAGACTCTTTTTGTAATTTCATTAACGGTTTTTTGTTGTCGTCAGAAGCTGTACCAAGAATAGATACTCGCCCTATACCCAAATACAATGAGATTAAGGTTTCTCAGCGCCAACTTATGAAGGAGTTAAGAAGGGGGCGTTACAATATAGAATCAACGAACATTGACTCTGACTTGACTGTTAGACCATTCCTAGGTTTTGGTAGACGTGCAAATAAGTTGAATAGGCTAATTAAAACCTTGTTTGATACGACAGAAAAAGACCTACTACTTTATACGCCATATTTCAATTTTCCAGCGCCATTACTTCGCTCATTGCGCCGCTTACTGAAACAAGGTAAAGAAATTACCATTGTCGTCGGAGATAAAACGGCAAATGATTTTTATATTCCACCAGACCAGCCATTTAACAAAATAGGCGCGTTACCCTACCTTTATGAAACAATTTTATTAAAATTCTTAAAATCAAATAAAAGATTCATCCAATCTGGGCTGCTCAAGGTATACCTATGGAAACATGAAAATAACTCTTTCCATTTGAAAGGTGTTAGTAAGGATGGGCAGCTACATCTACTGAGCGGCCATAACCTCAACCCAAGAGCTTGGGGTTTAGACATCGAAAATGGCATTTTGATCGAAGATAAAGCGCGTAAACTTGATAAATTGTTACTAACAGAGAAACAGGGAATTCTAGAACATTGCAGATTATTAACTAGTCATGAAGACCTTGAGTCAGTTCAAGACTACCCGCAGCCTGTAAGAAAACTTCTAGGGCAGGCAAAGCGAGTCAAAATTGACTTCATCATAAAACGATTTATTTAAATAAGGCCAAATTTGGCCTTTTTTTTCACATCAATATAATAGCTTAAATTTCCACAAAGTTGTTTTTTTTGGACTAAGGTTAAATAATCAAAATTAACCAGATGAAATCATGAAGGCCATTCATTATTGCTTTGTTCTATTCTTTTTTTCCTATAGTTCATCTAACTGGGCACAGTCTTTACATCAATTTAATATTTATCATGACTCCGATTACTCAAACCATTTTGAATCGGCAAATTCCATAAAAATGGGATTCATGTCAGCATTAGAGTCTGAAAAAAATAGATTAAAAAATTTCGAGTTTAAATTTTTAGAGATGGATCATCGGGGTAATAGCAATCGTAGCCTGCTAAATCTAAAAAAGTTCCTTAAAGATCCAAATGCACTATTCGTATTAGGTGGTCTTCATTCACCTCCTTATATAAAAAATAGACTTTTCATAAACAAAGAGCAAATCTTATTATTAGTTCCATGGGCTGCAGGCGGACCTATTACTCGCTATGAACAGGGGAAAAACTGGGTATTTAGATTGTCTGTTGATGACACTAAAGCGGGGTACCGAATAATCCAATTTGCAAAAGAGATCCGTTCTTGTAAACAGCCTCATTTGCTCCTCGAAAACACGCCATGGGGCAAATCAAATGAAGAGACCATGCAAGATGCGCTAGGTAAAAAGAAAGCGGAAGTCACTTGGTTTAATTGGAACACCAAACTAAAAAAATCAAAGTTAATACTAAGAGGGATTATAAATTCAGGGGCTGACTGTATTGTCTTTGTAGGAAATGCCATTGAAGGTAAATACTTTATTCAAGCAATGGCAGAAATCGATGAAATATTGCAAAAACCAATCATTAGTCATTGGGGGATTACAGGAGGTAATTTCTTCAATAATACTAAGCAATACTTGAAGGATGGTATTGAACTTAATTTTATACAGTCTTGTTTCTCATTTGATGTGGTGCCCCGTTCAGATAGTGTAAAAAAAGCCATAAATTCTGCGAATAGGTTATTTAAGAGTGACTTTGACGTTGAGACGTTACAGGCCCCAGCTGGTTTTGTACATGGCTACGATCTAGGACTTCTATTTGTTCAGGCAATGACACAAATTGAAGTCCAGGAGAATATAGCAAGTACAAGAGAGTCTTTAAGAAATGCGCTCGAAAGCCTAAACTCCATGGTAGAAGGTTTGATTAAGGTTTATTCAAGGCCATTTTCAAGCAAGGGTGAAGACTCGCATGAGGCTCTAGGTTTAGAAGATCTTTGTATGGCCAAATACAAAGATAATGGAACTATTTCTATCATCAAAAATAAAGGCTAGCGTGTGAGGTCACAATTTTTAAAGATTCAACTTGATGCCAATAAAGCTTTTGTAGTGTTTGTGGTGATGAGCTTTTTCTTATCGGTATTGATAAGTGTGATGCTAGTAGGTAAAGAAGCATCCTCGGTATTAAATGGTTACAAGCAACAAGCATCAGAAACCGAGGCCAAACTAAGTGCAAAATATATAGAAAATTTCTTAGAAACTAGAATTTTGTTACTCAAAGATTTATCAAGTCAACCTATTATCATTAACGGAGTTATGGGATCTGGTGTTTCTGAAGCGTTTTTAAATGATTACTTATCTGAATTTAAGATCCTTGGGCTCAAAGAACAACTCTGGGTTTTAAATGTGCTGGGGGATTATGTTTATACAAATAATGCAGAACAGGCTATAGAACAACTCCCAAGTGATTGGCTTGAAGTTTTACTTAATGGTGAGCTGTCACACGCTGTATTGCTTGATCAAAGCCAAGATAAGGCATATTTCAAATTAGCAGTGCCGATAAATTATAATGGGTTCACTGAAGGGGCACTGATTGTAAAGTTTGAAACTCCCATTGATGTTTTATTATCCGAAGTCTTAGAGTCGAATGCACATGGAATAAGATTATCAGGTCCTTGGTTAAATTATTCAAATTTAAACACAAATAATAAGTACGATTCAGTTTTCAAGTCAGACCTTCATAGTTCAGGCTTAATATTGAATTACTTAGTTGATTCTATTTTAGTAGAAAAACAAGTGAAGCAAGTCATCATAAGTATTGCTAGTGCAATTTTTGTTAGTCTATTTTTATCATCACTATTTTTATTTTTAGTTGGTCAAAGGTTACTTTTAAACCCCTACAAAAAACTTGAGTTGTCTCAACAAGCAACAAAGCTGAGTGAAGAAAGATTAAACCTAGCTATTAATGGAAGTTTAGATGGGATTTGGGATTGGGATATAAAAACAGGAAAAGTATTTTGTTCAGAACGTTTTAGAGAATTACTCGGCTACATGCCTAATGATGAATTTCCAGAGGACTATACGATCTTAGAAAGATTGATCCATATTGACGACCAAGAGTTTGTTAAAAGTAGCTTAAATGCACATCTTCAACAAAAAGCAATTTATGATGTACAACACAGATTCATGACCAAAAAAGATGGGTTCAGAGTTTATAGAGTAAAAGGTGATGCATTATTTGATAGCACTAACAAAGCTATCAGGATGGCGGGATCAATGACAGATGTTACTGAGCAAATACAAGCACAAAAAGCGTTGAAAAAAGCTAAGGAAGAAAATGATCTACTAGCTCTCTCTATTAATGCTAGTAACCTTGGGGTAACAATCAGTTCAGTCTCTGATCCAGAGCTACCTCTTATCTATATTAACCAAGCTTTTACAAACATTACAGGTTACGGTGAAGAGATCCTAGGTCAAAACTGTCGCTTTTTACAAGGTAAGGAAACGAGTCAGGCCTCAGTTGAAAAGATCAGGCAGGCTTTAAAAAGTCATGACAATTTGAAAATTGACCTGTTAAATTACAAAAAAAATGGTCAAGCATTCTGGAATAGTCTTCAGCTTTTTCCTGTTAAGGATCGAGCTGGAGAACTTACCGCCTATGTGGGAATTCAACAAGACATAACAGATAGGGTTGCCTCAGAAAAGGTATTAAAAGAAGCAAAAATGATGGCAGAGCAAGCTAGTGTAGCCAAAAGCGAGTTTCTGGCTTCTATGAGTCATGAAATACGCACCCCAATGAATGGGGTACTAGGCATGCTCAATTTATTGCTTAATAGTGACTTAAATACGGAACAGCAACACCGAATTAACGTCGCAATGAGTAGTGCTAATTCTCTTTTAACATTAATCAATGACATTTTAGACTTCTCAAAGGTAGATGCGGGAAAGCTCGAGCTAGAGCACTTAGAGTTTGATCTAAGAGGGCTACTTGGTGATTTTGCAGAGTCTGCGGTTATACAAGTACATAGCAAACGCATAGAGCTTATTTTAGATGTAACTCACATCGATGAAGCAGTCGTAATTGGTGATCCTAGTAGGTTGAGGCAAATTTTAAGTAATTTAGTTGGTAATGCAATTAAATTCACTTCAGATGGTGAAGTACTCATAAAAGCTTCATTAATTGATTTTGACAATAGTAATTGGCAGTTAAATTGCAAAATTAAAGATACTGGCATTGGAATATCACCAGACCAACAGGCTAAGTTGTTTCAATCATTCAGTCAGGTAGATGCGTCAACGACAAGAAAATATGGCGGTACTGGACTTGGTTTAGCAATAGTCAAAAAACTCTGTGAATTAATGGATGGCGAAGTTTCTGTTTCCAGTATTGCTGGTAAAGGGTCTTGTTTTAGTTTTTCGGTTTTACTAAAAAAGAGTAGCGCATCATTTAATGTTATTCCAGATGTTGAAATGGCTTACCTTAATATTTTACTAGTAGATGACAACAAAACTAATCGTGAAGTACTTAGAGCACAACTCGAACACTGGGGCGCTACTGTAACGGAGGCGCGTTCTGGTATTGAAGCCCTAACTATTAGTGAGGCTTATTTTGCAAAGCACAATAAGTGCTTCGATATTGCATTTTTGGATATGCAAATGCCTGTCATGGATGGGGCTCAGTTGGGTGAGCATATAAAATCTAATAACAACTTAAAAGCAATGAAGTTAATTATGATGACTTCAATGTCTCACAAAGGCGATGCTACATTTTTTGCTCACTTGGGTTTCGATGGATATTTTCCCAAACCTGCAACTACATTTGATTTATTTGCAGCTCTATCAATAGTTGCAGAAGATGGCGAAGCCCTTAAAGGTGCGAAGCCTTTAGTAACAACTCATTACATAAAATCGCTAAAAGCAAAATCAGCTTTGAAACCTGAAAAGGTAAACTGGGGTGAGGATATTTGTATTTTGTTAGCGGAAGATAATAGAGTTAATCAAATTGTTGCACAGAGCATGCTGGAAAAACTAAAGTTAACGAATATTGATATCGTTGCAAACGGCAAAGAGCTGATACAAAACTTATTAAATATAACCCGGGATATTAAATACACAGTCATTTTAATGGATTGCCAAATGCCGGAGATAGACGGTTATGAAGCCTCGCGGGCGATTAGAGCTGGAAAAGCAGGGGAGAGTTATAAAGATATTCCGATAATTGCAATGACAGCTAATGCGATGGTTGGTGATAAAGATAAGTGCCTAGAAGCAGGTATGGATGACTACATTTCCAAGCCAATAAAACCCGAAGTTTTGTTCGAACGTTTGTTACAATGGCTTCCCTACAAAGAAATAGAATCATGAGATTAAAAGAGTTTGAACTTATTTTTTCGAAGTGTGAATCAATCCCTGTTTATATTAACAGTCTTCTTAATCACTATTATTATCGCTTCAAATGAAAGCTTCTTACTGGTTACTTTATCCTATTTGGTCATAACAAATTTTATTTTTTGTGTTTTGTTTTTATTTGACAAAAAGCGCGCAAAATTGGAAGGGCAAAGAATAAGCGAGTTTAGTTTGACTGTCGCTGCGCTGCTATCGTTTAATCTTTCAACTTTATTGATGCAAGCATTAATACGCCATAAGACAAGAAAATGGCAATTCAACGGTAAGCTCTTTATTACGTTTGTAACGCAAAACATAATTTTAATCTCCTACTTCGTGCTTGAAACCTTCTTCAAAGCCTGAAATACACAACTCATTGTTATGCTTTATCATCATAACTAAGCTGTTAAAATACCCTTAAATTTTAGGGGCTGAGAAATCAAATGAAAAGAACAAAACTAGTAAATCAATTAACTGAACTATTGAAACCATTTTCTATTAGCGACTATTGCCCGAATGGTTTACAAGTTGAAGGGGCTAACGAGGTAAAAAAAATCGTGACGGGTGTTACTGCTAGTCAGGCGCTGATTGATGCAGCGATAGAAGCAGGTGCAGATGCGATTTTGGTCCATCATGGCTTTTTTTGGAAAGGTGAAGACCAAACTATTACAGGTATGAAGCAAAGGCGTATTAAAGCGTTACTAGAACACAACATTAATTTACTTGCATATCATTTACCCCTAGATGTACACCCTGAACTTGGCAACAATGCGCAACTAGGCGAGTTACTCGATATAACATATGAAAGACCACTGGAGCCGTGGAATAAAAACTGTGTAGCAGTGAAAGGCAAACTTAAAACACCAATGAGTTTAGAGGCATTTGCGCAATTAGTAGAAGAGAAACTTGATAGAAAACCATTAATAAATCAAGCGGGCGATCATCTAATCAAAACCATCGCTTGGTGTACAGGTGGAGGTCAGAATTTTATTGACATGGCTGCAAGCCAAGGCATTGATGCCTATTTAACAGGTGAAGCCTCAGAGCAGACTATCCACAGCTCAAATGAACAAAACATTCACTTTATTGCAGCCGGTCATCACGCTACTGAGCGATATGGTGCCAAAGCTTTAGGCGAGTACCTTGCTAAAACATATGATTTAGACGTTGAATTTATTGATATCAATAATCCGGTTTAATCGCTGAATATGAGTAATAAGGGTAAAAACTACAAAGATAAATTAGCGCGAGATAGAAGCTTTAATTCTATCTCGCAAAAATTTAAGAAGAATATTTACGGTACACCTAAAGGAAAAATACGAGAAGCAGTTTTAAAGCGTGATTTTTCTCAGCATATTCCATGGCTGGAAAATACGACTTCGCCAAAGCGAATAATTGATATTGGTGGTGGGCAGGGGCAGTTAGCGATTTATTTAGCAAGTTTGGGTCATGAAATCACGCTGATGGATATTTCAGAGGATATGCTTCAACTTGCAAAAGAGCACGTGAAGCAAGCGGGTTTTAGTGCTCAATTTAAATTTATTCACGCACCATTACAGGCATTGCCTGAATTAAAGTTAGGTACTTTCGATTTTGTTCTATGTCATGCTGTACTTGAGTGGTTAGTTGACCAAGTTGAGGCGATTACAGTTTTGACAAAGCTCGTCAACGATTCTGGTTATTTGTCTTTAATGTACTTCAATAAAGATGCGCATTTATTTGCAAATATGGTCTATGGAAACTTTGATTATGTAAATCAAGGTTTGCATGTGAAACAGAAAGTTGGTTTGAGTCCTAATCATCCTGTAGAACCTGAAGTTGTAGATAATGCTTTAAGTTGCGAAAATTTTGAGCGTATCTGTAAAACGGGTGTACGTTGTTTTCATGATTATTTGCGAGAGCTTGAAAAAGGCAAAGCGCAATTTGATGTCTTACTTGAATTAGAACTTAAATATAACCAACAAGAGCCCTATGCGTCGCTCGGTCGTTATACGCATTTATTACTTCAAGCAAACTATTGAATCTCTTAAGTTGAACTTAAATAAAAAGCCCTTAAACGAGGGCTTTTTCAATTTATTTTGGTTCTATTTATCAGTCATTAACGCCTTGACGTATTTTACAGGTGTACTGCCATAGCTTAAAAACTGCTCATGAAACGCTTTTAAGTTAAAGTCATCACCTTGAGTGGCTTTTAATGATTCTCTAAAATCATAAATCTCTCTATAACCACTGTAGTAACTAGTTAACTGGACTTGGCTCAATGTCGCACGACGCCATTTACCTTCGGCTTCCGCTTTTTCTTGGAAAGCACCATTTATTAACAGGTCTAAGCCTTCTTCTTTGCTGATCCCTTTCACTTGAATAGCATAATCTAGAATAGTGTTACAGATGACACGAAGATTCCACTTATAGTACATAAGCCACATTTCTGGCTCAAAATCACCATAGCCTTCTTCAAGCATCATACGTTCAGTATACACAGCCCAACCTTCAATCATGGCGCCATTCGCAAAAATACTTTTAATTAAAGAAGGAGACTCGTTTGAGTAAACTAATTGCGTATAGTGGCCAGGGATCGCTTCATGAATATTTAAGATCTGTAAAATCCAGTGGTTATATTCTCTTAAATATGACTCAGCTTGCTCATCAGACATGTTATCTAATGGAGTTACATTATAATAAGTGTTTTCTTTTTTATCGTATGGGCCGGGTGCACTAACAGATGCACCAGCAAAACCACGCATATACTCTGGTGTTTCACGAACAACTAGCGGCTTTTCAGGATCAAGCGTGATCAGATCTTTTTCTCTGACGAATGCTTCTAAATCTGGAATTTGGCGCTTAATTTCTGGTACGAATTCGTCACGAGCAACATGTTTGACCGAAAGGTGCTTGATGAGTTTCGCTACCGCATCTCTGTCTTTAGATGGACGCTTAATGTTCGGGAAATACATAGGCCAAAGTTCATCTGTGATCTTTACCATTTCTGTAGTTACACGATCTTTGTCAGCAACTGCTTTGTGATACATCTCTTTTGCGCTATAACCCGATTGAATATCTAGTGCGAACTTCTCTTCATAAAGCTTTTCACCAATTCTAAATGAACGCGCGTTACCATTTTCTACAAGAGACTTTTCAAGTTCAGATAGGAAGTCGATGTAGCCATTGATTGCGTCTTTTGCTGCATTGAAACGCTTAACAAAAAGTGCTTTATCACTCGAAGATAAATTTGAAGCTTCAACTTGCGTTAATAGCTCATCTTTTAGCACACTAAAAGCGCCTTTGTTTTGGCCGATTGCAAGCTGGGTATATTCTAAAGTTGGGTTATCAATGTTTGCTTTTGCAGCATCGTAATATGCAGGCACGTATTGAAGACGTTTTAAAACGGTAGCAAATTTGTCGTCATCAGTTTTAAAGCGGCTATTCAAAATTGTCGCAAACCCACCAGATATATTGTAGTTAGACGGGTTCCATTGCCAGCTTTTAAAGGTTTCTGAATGCCAAATAGTACGCTTCAAAGCATTTTCAATTAGATAATAATCTGTTTTTTGTGCTGTAGGTAATGAGTCTAAATCGAACTTTGCTAGTTCGTTTAATTTTGCATTAGCAAAAGCCAATGTGCTATCACGATAAGCTTGATTTGGAATACTGATAATATCATCGTATTTACCGTAGCCTGCCCATGCAGAATGCTCAGGGAACTGTTTCCAATAATCATGGATAAACTGTTCAGAGAAGTTAGCGAAATTTTGTTGTACTTGAACGCTGTTATTTTCAGTTTGTTGGGTAACTGTTTGCGAGCAAGCAGTTAATCCAAGCGCTGCGATAAGTACGAGCGAGAGTGCAGTTTTTTTCATGGGTGTTCCTTGTTAGTGATTCTCGCCTATTTTATCAGTTTTTTCATGATTTAATTGTGCATCAGGGCTAGAAGGTAAAAAAGCTGCGCCGGATTGCGATTTGCCACAGATATCATCTGGGTTATACATAGGGCACTGCGTCATAGATAAACAGCCACAGCCAATACAGCCATCAACTTTTTCTCTTATCTGTTCTAAATACTCAATTTGCTTGGTCAGTTGTGCGCGCCATCGTTGAGATAAGTTTGACCAATCTTTCTTATTTGGAGTTCTATTATCCGGCAACGCATCAAGTGTTTCTTTGATGTCTTGCAATGTGACACCCATATGCTGTGCTGCTTTGATCACGGCAATTCGCCTGAGCACATCGGGTTTATATCGACGTTGATTTCCTTGGTTTCGCCAACTTCTGATCAATCCTTTGGTTTCATAGAAATGCAGGGTCGACACTTTTACGCCTGCACGCTTGGCAATATATCCAACAGACAAGGTTGCGTCTTGAAGTGGTTTGCTCATCATAGTCTCATAAAAACGTGTTTTAGAGACTTTAAACACATTTATATGAATTTGCTAATGGTATAAAGTGTCAATATGTAACAGTTTTCGTGATATTTCACGAGGAAAGCTATGTCTCACTTACTTAAACGCCTGCTAAATGACCCTGAACTATTACTTAACTCAGTTGGTGAAGGTATTTACGGTTTCGATTTATCCGGTAATGCGGTATTTATAAACCCTGCTGCTGAGCGTATGACAGGTTGGAAAGCCGAAGAACTAATTGGTAAAAAAATACACCAATACCATCACCATAGTCATGCTGATGGTTCACCGTATCCCGCAGATGAGTGTAACATTTACTGCACTATGTTTGACGGCAAAGTGAGGCAAATATCCGATGAAGTATTCTGGAGAAAAGATGGTACTAGTTTCCCTGTTGAATACACCTCAACACCCGTATTTAAAGATGGGCAGATCATTGGGGCGGTCGCGATATTTCGCGATGTAACAAAGCAGCACGAAGCAGAAAGCGCACTAAGAGCAGCATTAGAGCAAGTTCAGACCTTAACTGAGCAATTAAAAGAAGAAAATTCTTACTTGCTGGAAGAATTAAATTCAGATTGGCAAGAGTCTGGGCTAGTCGGACAAAGTCATATATTCCAAACCATGCTTGAGCAAATCAATTTGGTTGCACAAACAAGTAGTACAGTCTTGATTTTGGGTGAAAATGGTACTGGTAAAGAGCTTGTTGCCAGAAATCTCCACAGATTGAGTAATCGAGGTAATAAACCATTTGTAAAAGTAAATTGTGCGGCTTTTACGCCTAGTTTATTAGAGTCTGAGTTATTCGGACATGAAAAGGGGGCATTCACAGGCGCCAATGAGAGAAGAAAAGGGCGCTTTGAACTTGCAGACACCGGCACTTTATTTTTAGATGAAATTGCTGAGTTATCGCTAGAGGCACAAAGTAAACTTTTGCGCGTACTTCAAGAGCAAGAGTTTGAACGTGTAGGTGGCAGTAGAACACTTAAAGTAGATATTCGTATCATAGCGGCAACCAATAAAGATTTGTGGCAAATGGTTGGAAAAGGTGAATTTAGAATGGATCTTTATTATCGACTCAATGTTTTTCCTATCAGAGTACCGAGTCTCAAAGAGCGAAAAGAAGATATTCCATTGCTGTGTACAAATCTCATTAATCAACTGAATAAAAGGCTTGGTAAACACTTAATGGGGCTGACAAAGGCAGCGATAGAAAAGCTGCAAGCTTATGATTGGCCGGGAAATATTAGAGAATTACAAAATATATTAGAGCGTGAAGCTATTTTGTCTAAAGGTAGATTAGTTTCAAT
>CAYZOE010000014.1:0-59982 GCA_964479805.1 uncultured Pseudoalteromonas sp.
AATCTTTTTCTTAAGAGAAAGTTTAAAGCTAAGTTTTATTTGACTCGACATCGTTCTGATTTGCTTTTCAGCGTCTCGCCCCGTGTCAGTGGGGTCGCATTATAGGGAGAGCAGAAAATTACGCAAGCCCTTTTTTAAAGAAAAACGCAAAAAACTAACCGTTCGTGTGCATTTTAACCGAAACGGTAGAATTATGACATTTTAAGTATAATTTATAAGCAGTTTCAGCTACTAAACTGCCAATTTAACTTTGATTGATACACGCTCTCTTGCTCAAGTTCACTTTTCATAAGTGGGTGTTGGGCTAACCAGTCTTCAGAAAAGCTAATATTAAGTCTGTTTTTATCTGCTTTTACTTCAAAAGTTGGTAAAACATCATCTTTACGGCGCATGGATAGGATAACTGCCAGCCTAATTATGCGCACTAACTTTTCAGTCATTACTTTATTAGCACCTAGGTTCGAAAACAACGCATCATTTAAATCGGCACGGTGGCCTTTTAAAAGCCTGACAATTACTGTCTTTTCTGTTGGTGAATAACCAGGCATATCGGTGTTCTTGAGTATATAGGCACTGTGTTGATGATATTGCTTGTAATCTATTAACAAACCAATCTCATGCAAGTGCGCTGTTGCGCAAAGCAATACATTTGCTTGATGTAAATCTAGTTGCCATGGATCACAGAGTTGTTTTGCTATTAAAAGGGCAACATCTGAAACGCGCTTAGCTTGTTCTTTATCGGTATGAAAACGCAGCGCAAAACTTTCAAGCGTTCTTTCACGAATATTAGAATGGTGCAGATCTGAGATCATGCTATAGAGTACACCTTCACGGAGCGCACCACCTGCCAGCCCCATCTGCTGAATATTCAACGCTTCAAATAATGCAATGAGAATTGCAAGGCCAGAGGCAAACACCAAGCGACGCTCTTCACTCAAACCTGGCAAAGAAAGTGTTGATACATTTTTATGCCTAATCGCTTCGACTTTTATATGCTGTAACTTTTCTAAAGAAAGCAAATCGGTCTGACCTGTCGCAGCTAAAATCTCTTGAATTGCTTGCACAGTACCAGATGCGCCAATAGCAAGCTCCCATCCAGTATCTTTATATTCAGACTTTATCGGTGCAATCACACTATGTGCTGCGGCAATTGCTCGTTCAAAATTCTTTTCAGAAAGTAAGCCATTTTGAAAATAACGCTCTAAGTAGGTGACACAACCCATATCTAAGCTTTTATAAAGCAGTGCCTCAAACCCTTTGCCTATAACAATCTCAGTGCTTGCACCACCAATATCGATCACTAACTGCTTACCTTGGCATGCAGAAGTGTGTGCAACACCCTTATATATAGTGCGTGCTTCTAATTCGCCACTGATGATATTGATTTTATGATTGAGAATTTTTTCGGCTTGTATTTTGAACTCTTGAGCATTGTTAGCAAGTCTCAGTGTTGCCGTTGCGACAATACTGATATTTTGCTTCGGTATGTCTTGCAACCTTTCGGCAAAAAGCGCCAAACACTCCCAGCCTCGCTGCATTGCATCAGAAGATAACGTGTTGTGTTCGTCTAAGCCTGCTGCTAGTCGAACTTTACGTTTAACCCGGCCAATGGTGTGAACACCACCGGCAATGTGTTTTGCAATCAACATATGAAAGCTGTTAGAGCCTAAATCAATAACGGCAAAAACGTTATTATTATCTATATTGTTGGCCACTTTGTACCTCTAGCTGCAAGATCCCGCAATTACAACTTCTTAAGTGTTCGCTTTCGATTTATTGTAATTTGATTGACGTCGATTGTTCCCTTTTCTTGGACCAGAGTGATGACGCCTTCTCTGTGTATTCGGTTTAGGTAAATCTTCAATTAATGCTGTTTTATCATAATGAGACAGAGGAATCGAATGTTCTATGTACTCTTCAATCTCATGTAAGTTATATGCGTACTGTTCACAGGCAAAACTAATTGCATGACCTGATGCACCAGCACGACCGGTACGACCAATCCTGTGAACGTAGTCTTCACAGTCATCCGGTAGATCAAAGTTGAACACATGACTTACTTCAGGAATATGTAGACCACGTGCTGCAACATCTGTTGCCACCAAAATATCTAGATCACCTTTAGTAAATTGTGCCAATATTGACTGTCGTTTCTTTTGATTGACATCGCCCGTTAATAGACCTACTCGATGTTTATCCGCTTTTAGCCAAGCGTATACGTTTTCACAACTTTGTTTAGTGTTTGCGAATACGATTGCTTTTTCTGGCCACTCTTCTTCTATTAATGTAAGAAGCAACGGGATTTTGTCGTCATGAGATGAGTGGAATAGCTCTTCTTGAATTCGCTTGCCAGTCTTTACATCTGGTTCAATCTGCACATGTTCTGGATTGGTCATATGTTCAAAAGCCAATTCCTGAACGCGGTAGGATAAAGTCGCAGAGAAAAGTAGGTTTAATCTTTCAGCTGTCGGCGGCATGCGATTAAATAGATAACGGATATCTTTAATGAAGCCTAGGTCAAACATGCGATCGGCTTCATCAAGCACAACAACTTCGATTTCATTTAAGTTATAAGCACCTTGCTTGTAGAAGTCGATTAAGCGGCCCGTAGTACCAATTAAAATATCGACACCTTTTTCGAGTTGCGCCCGTTGTTTTTCGTAATCTTCGCCACCATATACTAAACCTAAGTTTAGACCACAGTGTGGCGCAATAATTTTTGCATCTTTATGGATCTGAATCGCAAGCTCTCTCGTAGGAGCCATGATCAGCGCTCTTGGGTGCTTTCTGGAATGACCTTCTGTTTGCATTAAACGGTGGCAAGTGGCTGTTAAGAAAGCCAATGTTTTGCCAGTACCAGTTTGTGCTTGACCAGCGATATCTCGCCCGTCACAGACAAAAGGTAAACACTTTGCTTGGATTGGCGTGCAATATTCAAAGCCATTCGCAGCTAAACCGGCGACCACTTCCGGTGCAATAGCAAAGTCAGAAAATTTTTTATTGGTCAAATGTGTCTTAGTCATAGCAATTAAGCATAACGTTTAAACTTGCAATAAGAAACAAGAGTGTTTAAATACGCAGTAAATAATTCGCCAATTTCTAACGGAGAACGCAATGAGCGACAAAATTATCCAGCTTACTGACGACAGCTTTGAAGCTGATGTAATTAAATCAGATCTACCAGTATTAGTAGACTTTTGGGCAGAATGGTGTGGCCCTTGTAAAATGATCGCGCCAATCTTAGACGAAGTTGCTGAAGAGTTTGCTGGTAAAGCAGTTATCGGTAAATTAAACATCGACCAAAACGCAGGTACACCACCTAAGTTCGGTATTCGTGGTATCCCTACACTGCTACTTTTCAAAGATGGTGCGGTAGCTGCGACTAAAGTTGGCGCGTTATCAAAGACTCAATTAGTTGAGTTTTTAAACGACAACATTTAAGTCTGTACATATACGCCTCGCCCTTGCTGGGCGTATATCCCACCCACTTACCCATAGTTTTTTTCGACTAAATTTGTTTAAAGACTGGACGACTAGCAAGCTAACTGCTAATTTATAAAGCCACTAACCTTTAGCTTTATCAAATCAACCTCTCATCACTGAGATGACAATTGTTATAAAGAACCCACCAATATGCATTTACGCGAATTAAAAGACAAGTCAATCAACGAACTTGTAAAACTAGCTGAGTCCATGGGACTTGAAAACGTAGCCCGTTTAAGAAAACAAGACATTATTTTTGCCATTCTAAAAGCACATGCTAAAAGCGGCGAAAATATTTATGGCGGCGGCGTTTTAGAAATTCTACAAGACGGCTTCGGCTTTTTACGTTCATCAGAAGCATCTTATTTAGCCGGTCCTGATGATATTTATGTTTCACCAAGTCAAATTCGACGCTTCAGCATGCGTACTGGTGACACAATTAGCGGTCTTATCCGTCCACCAAAAGATGGAGAGCGTTACTTCGCATTACTGAAAGTAAATGAAGTTAACTTTGATAGACCTGAAAACTCTCGCACTAAGATCTTATTTGAAAACTTAACGCCTATTCATGCCAATGAGCGTTTTGTGATGGAACGTGGTAATGGTAGTACAGAAGATATTACTGCCCGTGTTCTTGATTTAGCATCACCAATTGGTAAAGGTCAGCGTGCTCTGATTGTTGCTCCGCCAAAAGCGGGTAAAACAATGCTACTACAGAACATCGCGCAATCTATTACCTACAACAATCCAGATGCAACACTTATGGTGCTGCTGATAGATGAACGTCCAGAAGAAGTAACTGAAATGCAGCGTCTTGTAAAAGGTGAGGTTGTTGCTTCAACGTTCGATGAGCCAGCAAGTCGTCATGTACAAGTTGCAGAAATGGTTATCGAAAAAGCAAAACGCCTTGTTGAGCACAAGAAGGATGTAATCATCCTGCTTGATTCAATTACACGTTTAGCACGCGCTTACAACACCGTTATTCCTTCATCAGGTAAGGTCCTAACGGGTGGTGTTGATGCGAATGCACTTCATAAACCTAAACGTTTCTTCGGTGCAGCACGTAATGTCGAAGAAGGCGGTAGCTTAACAATTATTGCAACTGCGCTTATCGATACTGGCTCTAAGATGGATGAAGTAATCTACGAAGAGTTTAAAGGTACTGGTAACATGGAATTACACTTAAATCGTAAGATTGCTGAAAAGCGTGTATTCCCTGCCATTGACTTCAACCGCTCAGGCACGCGTCGCGAGGAATTACTCACTAAGGCGGATGAACTACAGAAAATGTGGATCTTGCGTAAGATCGTTCATGAAATGAGTGAAATTGATGCGATGGAATTCCTCATCGATAAGCTCTCAATGAGCAAGACAAACGATGAGTTCTTTGACCTCATGCGTCGAAAGTAAATATCCTATAAAGCCTGCTCATGCAGGCTTTTTTGACCTTAATTACTATCGCATTGCCCACAATTTTTAATATTCTAGTTATAGACTTATGTGCTTAGACAGGGAGCTGTTCAGTTTATGAAGCCCTTTCAATTAATTCGAAACTTTATTATCTTCAACACTTTAGTTTTATTGGTCATATTGCCATTACTTTCTGTGTCTTGGTCAACAACGGCCGTTATTCTTAGTGTACAAATTATCTTAGGTTTAGCTGCACTTTGGTATTCGAGTCAAAAGACATCGCAAGCAGAATATTTACAGACTTTAGTCAATTCTATAAACCATGATGGACAAATTGATCTCACTTATCGTTTTGATGATAGTAAAGTCTCGACACCATCAGCCTGTTTAGCGATTAACGCCAGCCTTGCCACCATAGAACATATCATTGGTGAAGTGCATGTTTCTTCATCTCGGCTTTCTCCTATGGCTGATGGACTTAGAGACACTTATGCATCAATGACACAAAAAGCGACGATTCAGCACGCCCATGGTGAGGATTTAGCAGACTCAATCAACCGTATGCTTGCTGTATCTCGAGAACTTGATGATAACCTAGAGAAAATTTACACCTCAGTAGAAGCGGCAACAGACGCAGTTAAGAAAACACGTGTAGATACAGATAAGAGCCAGGCAAGCTTAATGAGCTTAGCGAAAAATATTGAACAGACCAGTGAGCAAATTGAAACGTTAAAAGTTGACTCTGATGCTATTAGCTCTGTTATTGACGTCATTAACTCAATTGCAGAACAAACAAATCTTCTGGCACTGAATGCAGCAATTGAAGCAGCTCGAGCAGGTGAACAAGGTAGAGGCTTTGCGGTTGTTGCAGATGAAGTAAGAAGTTTAGCCGCTCGCACCAGTCAATCGACCCAGCAAGTTCGTGAAGTAGTCAATAAAATTCAAGCAGGTACAGACAGTGCACACCAGCTCATGCTTAACGCACTTGAAGAAACAAAACACACAGTGACGCTATCAGAGGCATCTACTCGAGAAGTAGACCAAATAGAATCGGCCATGCTCAACATAAACTCTATGTCTCACAGTATTCACGAACAGGTGAAAGATCAAAAAGCCGTATCTGATGAGGCGCAGAATAGTATTGAATCTATGGTTGAGCTTAATTCAGATGCGCTTTCAAGCTCTAAGATACAAGCCGTTTCTAGTAATGACCTGATCAGTCTTGCCAACAGTATTCATGATAAATTAGCGATTTTTAAAGTGGATAAGGATGCTTTTGAGGGTGACCACAGAACGGATAGGTCTCGACTATATTCTGACAAGAAAACAGTCGGCACACAGACCTACGCTCAACAAGACTCAGGAGACATTGAGTTGTTCTGATAACTGAACTTGCTGTAACTCATCACACAAAATTAAGTACCAATGCTGTAACCCATGAGAATCAACTTCTTGTGGGTTTTTTAATGCCTGCTCTATATGTTTTGTCGTTTTGGCAATATCTTCGAAGCCAAATGTTGATGCGGCACCTGTGAGGCGATGACACACAGCTCTCAACTCCAACCAATCTTGCTTTTGCCAAAGATCGATAACAGTAAAACGTTCTTGCTCTAGACTTAATACAAAACTTTCTATTAAATCGCTAATATCAACTTTCATATCTAGCTCACCTACATCACCTGCTTCTGCTAAAAAATCACTTAAAGCCAGATGAAGTTTATCTCTATCAAGAGGTTTTCCTAGGTGCCCTGCAAACCCAAGCTCAAGATAAGACTTAATTTCATGCTGCATGACATTCGCAGTAAGAGCAAAAATAGGCCCATTAAAGCCAGCTTGTTGAAGTAACTTAAATGCTTCGAGACCATCAAGTAATGGCATTTGAATATCCATTAGGATTAAATCAGGGTATTCACACAATGCTTTTTCTACCGCTACCTGACCATTTTCGGCTGTAATAACCTCTATACCTAGCTGAGAAAGTATGCGCTCAAATAGCGCACGATTATCATCATGATCTTCTGCAATCAATACCGTGCCGCTGAGCTTGGCGAACTGTGTGATCGAGCGAGGCGTTTTATGCATCAAAATTGAGTCAAAC
Source organism: uncultured Pseudoalteromonas sp. (assembly GCA_964479805.1). Classification (GTDB taxonomy): domain Bacteria; phylum Pseudomonadota; class Gammaproteobacteria; order Enterobacterales; family Alteromonadaceae; genus Pseudoalteromonas. The sequence continues at coordinate 6,992 of CAYZOE010000014.1, forward strand.
CCTGAGTCTAAACGTGCACAAGGTATCACAATGTAAAACTGGCTGCCTTGCTCTAGAGTGCTACTCACCTGAATGCTCCCCCCCATCATGGTTGCCAATTGCTGAGATAAGCATAAACCTAGGCCTGAGCCACCAAAGCGACGCGTGATGCTGTTATCCCCTTGCTGAAAGCTGTCAAAGATATGCTGTAATTGCGTGGCATCCATCCCAATGCCAGTATCATTAACCGAAAACCTAACGCCATTACTTTCTTGGCTTACAACCAGCTCAACATGACCATATTCAGTAAACTTTACCGCATTGCCGAGTAAGTTAATGAGTACCTGTTTAAGCCTTACATAATCTAAGCGCACCACATACGGTGAAGAAAGCTGATTCACCACGATGAAATTTAATCCCTTTGCCTCACAGACATGCTGAAACATATCGGTGACATCATCAAGCAATTGCTCTAAGGCAAACTCAGTAAACTCTAACTCAAAACGCTGTGCTTCTATTTTACTCAGATCGAGTACATCACTGACAAGATCTTTTAAATGCTCCCCTTGTCTTTGTATAACTTGCAAAGGTTCCTGAATATGTTTGTCATGTTGGTATTCTTGTAACAGTGCTTCGCTGTTACCAATAATTGAAGTCAGAGGTGTTCGGATTTCATGGCTAATATTAGCTAAAAATTGGCTTTTAACTTTATTTGCCTCACCAAGTTCATCAGCGAGCTTCTGTAACTCAGCAGTGCGCTTAGCAACTTGTTGACTCAACTCAATATTGGCAACACGCTCCATGCGTTTTCTATACATGCTCACAATGGCAACTGAGCCTGTAATTAACAGTAAAATTGCAAACCAAGCCAGTTGTTCACGCTGCTCACTCTGTAACTTTTGTACAGCCTGCTGTTGCTTGAGAAGCGCAATCTCTTGGTTTAACTCATTGGCTTCAATTTGGCTTTGATACTCATTTAGACGAGCTATTAGGCTATCGTTAACAAGTTTACGCTGCAGCTTTCTATGCTCATGAAAGCTACTTATTGATTCTTTCGTATAACCTAAGTTTGCTAAAATAATAGATTTTATTGCGAGGTTTTCAGTAACACGTAACTGTTCGCCTTGTGACTTTGCTATCTCTATCGATTCATTAATACTCGCAAGTGCAGATGTGAAATCACCCTCATGTATTTGCACTCTAGCCAAAGAAGGCAATGCTTCCATTCGCCCCGCTCTCAAATTTAATTTCTCGGCATGATAAAGCGCTTTTTGTACTTCTTGGCGAGCATTTTCCATATCACCCAAAGACACACTTAACTTCGCTAAATTACTATATTCAAATGTAAGATGCCTTGAAGAATCAATCTTTTCGTAATAGTCGATCGCAGCCTTAAAGCTTGCAAGCGCAAGCTCATTTTCATTAGTATCAACGTAGATAACCCCTAAATTTGCCTGTGCAAGCGCAACTCCGTACTCGTCATTTAACAAATTAAAAGCGCTAATTGCTCGAAATAACATATCTTTCGCAGTATCAAACCTAAACTGACGAACATATACCCCAGACAGATTCAGTAAAATATCGGCTTTATCTTGATCACTTCCATGTAATTCATATAACTTGTGGGCTTCAACATAATGGCGAACTGAGCTTTCTAAATCATGCGCCTTTAAAAAAGCCAACCCCAAATTGTTATGCATATTTGCAAGCTCTAATGGCTTGTGTCGTAACTTTGCGATATTAAGTGCAGTTTGATAGTTTTCGATTGCTTCAGCGTACTCACCCTGATAATAAGCACTAATCCCCAACATTTTGAATGCAAGGAAATGCTCATCACTCACCTTATTATGTAATGTTGCTTCTGCTAGCTGATTGAAATATTTGTCGGCATCGCGCAATTTTTCACGCTTGATTGCCTCTCTTCCTAGTTCTTTTAAAAGTCCAGTGTGGGCATCGACATCACCCATATTCAGCTTAGCTAATTTATCCGCTTCTAATTTAAAGGCTGACCAATCATTTATTTCTTTAAGTTTTTTTATTTTTGCGGAAAGCGCAGGGAGAACTGTCGCAGATGATGCTATGAAAGATGTACTCAACACACTTGAGACAACAAGTGTAGAAGCGAGTATTTTTCGCAATGACTTAATCAACATCCTTGCCCTCATTGCCTAAAAAAAAATAATCATGGTATTGTGAAGATACACCAACAAACCTTGAGGAACAATGTTGCGCCCAATTCTAGATGAAATTTTTTCTTTATTGAGTAATGGTGAACATTACAAGGTGCATACGTTGGCTGCACATCTACAAGCCATTGAATTACTGCAGCAACTTGACGAAGATCCCAATCAAAATTTATTCAAGCGTAACTTTGTGTTGATGAATAGCCTATATACTTTGCAATCGGAACTCATTAAGGACGACATCTACTTACATATAAATAGCATGGACATCTACCTTGCTGACAAAGGCAAAGCTCCAGAATTAAACACGCCACTCAGAAGCTATTACTTAGATTGGCAGAACTTCCAAACAGATAATGAAGAAATAGAAGCGTTACTGGATTCTTTTTGGCAACGCTATGCTCAATGCATTCACCATCCGCAGCGTACACTGAGTAAATCTGACCTCGATAACTTGTGTGTGCAATGGCAGTTAACACAGCCGCTTGAAGAAAAAACCATTCGACGACGCTGGCGGCAACTGGCCATTCAACACCACCCAGACAAAGGCAGTAATGATGATGCACGATTCAAGCAGTTGCAGGATGAGTATCAACAACTGCTTGGGCACATTAAATCAATTTAATTGACACGACGTACTTGGTATTTATTACCTTTGATTTTGTTATCGCGAAGCTTTCTAAAAGCTGGTTTGCTTGCCTCACGTTTGACGGCAACAAACGAGTGGTTTTCAGAAACATTAATCTTACCGATTTGTGAAAAACCAATGCCCTCTTCGCCCGTTAAACAACCCACGATATCACCAGCGCGTAGCTTTTGTTTTTTGCCACCATCAATATAGAGGGTTTGCATTTCTGGTTTATAAGGGGGTTTATCTAATAAACTTAGCGTAGGTAAAACTGCAGGTTCAAATTCACGGTCATATAGCTGCTCTATTTGCTTAACTCTGAACGCCTCTTTTTCACCAAAGATTGAACATGCTAGGCCTTTTCTATCACCACGACCTGTTCGGCCTACACGGTGAACATGCGTTTTAGGGTCGAGAGCGAGATGATAGTTAATCACCATGTCCATATCATCAATGTCTAAACCACGCGCCGCAACATCAGTTGCGACTAAAATTGAAGCGCTCTTATTGGCAAAACGCATCAACATCATGGCACGCTCTTGTTGGGCTAAATCGCCATGCAGTGCCGAAGCATAAAAACCAGCCTCTTTTAATTCTTCAAACAAACGCTTAGCTTCCACCTTGGTATTACAAAACACCACACAACTTTTTGGTTGATGCCTCATCAAAATTAGTCGCAATGTATTAAAACGCAGCTTGTTATTACTGAGCTTATAGAAGGTCTGTTTGATGCTTTTATTGATCCCCACCTCTTCAACTTTGACTTGCTGCGGGTTATGCATTAGTTGCGCTGAGAGCGACTCAATATTTTTTGGATAAGTTGCGCTAAATAATAGGCTTTGTCGCTCAGGGGGTAAGTAAGCAACGATGTTTTCTATCGCATCAGTAAAACCCATATCGAGCATTTGGTCTGCTTCATCAAGCACTAATGTATTTACTTGTGTTAAGTCTAACGTGCCTTTAAACAAGTGATCTTCAAGACGCCCTGGCGTACCAACAATAATATGTGCTCCATGTTCAAGAGAGCTTATTTGCGGCCCAATTGGCACACCACCACAAAGGGTAAGAATTTTAACGTTTGCTGTGCCACTGGCTAGCTTTCTAATTTCTGTCGCTACTTGATCTGCCAGCTCGCGTGTTGGACAAAGCACTAAGCCTTGTACATGCATACTCGATACATCGAGTTTAGATAGCACACCAAGCGCAAACGCCAGCGTTTTACCTGATCCTGTTTTCGCTTGTGCAATCACATCTTGTTGGTCGAGGATCAGTGGCAAGCTTTGCGCCTGAACCTCTGTCATCTGTTTAAACCCTAATTGCGCAATGGTCTCAAGTAATACGGGTGATAAAGCCAGTGTATTAAATTGCATGATGCTTTTCGTCTCTCTAACAAAGCTAGTTTAATGGCTTAGTTTACCAGCAAATACACTCGACCACACAATTACAGCATGGTTATTAAGCTTCAAAATTAAACCGCTCAGAGTTTAAGCACATGACTCAATCACAAACTTATGGCAGACTGAAATTTTAATCGGTACAGGGAAGCAGTTATGCAAAGCATTTTTCAAAAGTCTCTTTTTTACTTTCACGACCAAACTGACAAACTCTACAAACATCACCATCTCACTTTGCTTGTTATTTTACTGATTGTTATTACTTACTTTTCTTACAGCATATTCGAAAACAAACAACAACAGGCTGAGTTTTTATCAGCCCCCAAAGTCGATGATGTACTTATCTTAGATATGGGCCACTTAATCACAGACCGTAAATACCAAACCCAATATCGTATTGCGCAGGTACTCTCTGTAGAAGAAGACTCTATCACTCTAAAACAAGGCAGTTACACTTACCGTAAAAAGCGTGGCGCAGAACGCGCCATTAAACTAGACAGCTTAATGCTCAGTAACTATTTTCGCCCTGCATTAATTAGCTTTAAAAAATCAGAACTTGCAGCGCTTCATGAACAGGGAGCAATCGACGAAATATTCCGTCCAACAGACATCTATGTGATGGGTGGCATAGTCAGACACAGAGCAGCTCCTGAACATGTACCACATAAATTAAAGGTCTCATTTAATCAATTTAACCAAGAAGGCGTACGAGCCTATTTAGAAAGAGACTTCGAGGAAGCAAGGGTACTTTTCACACAGGCCGCTGAGCAAGGTTATGACTATGGACAGTTCAACCTCGCCGATATGCTTGAGTACGGAGAAGGCGGTAATGTTGATTTAGCTGGTGCGTATAAATGGTATAAAAGCGCAGCAGAGCAAAACAACTTCAAAGCAAAAACTGCACTTGAGTCATTTTGTGAAAAACACAAGGCTATGTGTCGGTAAGCCCTTTTTATTTCATATAATCTCGTAAAAAGCGCTCAAAGGCCGCTGCTTTCAGCGGCTTACTATGCAAATAGCCTTGTGTAAAGTCACAGCCCAATTCATTCAACAGCCACAACTGTTCGTCAGTCTCTACACCCTCAGCAACCACTTTGAGGTTTAAGTTGCTTGCCATCGAAATAATTGCTTTAACCATTTCATGATCGTCTTGATCGTCTGGCAGATCTCTCACAAACTCTCTATCGATTTTAAGCTTAGAAAGCGGGAAGCGCTTTAAGTAGCTTAAAGACGAATAACCCGTACCAAAATCATCAATAGCCAGCTCTACACCCATCGCTCTGAGCGCCTTAAGCTGTAATAAGATACTTTCTGAATTATCTACCAGCACGGTTTCAGTGATCTCAATAGATAGATACTTCGCCTCCAATCCTGTTTGCGCTAAGACCCTTTTAACCATCTCCACCACACTTTGACGTTTAAACTGGGTGCTAGAAACATTCACGGTTATAAAAAAAGGTTTATCACATTGCTGCTGCCATGCTTTAGCTTGTGAACAAGCTTGATACATTACCCATTCGCCAATAGAGATAATCAAACCAAGTTCTTCACAAATAGGGATAAAGTCTGCGGGCGATACTGAACCAAGGACTTTGTTTTCCCAACGTAACAAAGCTTCACAACCCACTCTATCATCATCTCGAGAGAGAATCGGTTGATAAGCGAGATGAAGCTCATTGTTTACAAGCGCCTTATGCAACGCGCCTTCTAATTGACTGCGTGCTTTTGCATGCTCATGCATAGCCGAAGTATAAAATTGGAAGCAGTTTCGTCCCAATTCTTTGGCCTTATACATGGCATTATCTGCATTACGAAGCAATACTTTGGTATCGTCGCCATCTTCAGGATAGAAAGTGATCCCCATACTGCCCGAAGCAAATACTTCATGACCTTCAAGCTCATAAGGCTCATGCAAAGTTTCAAGAATTTGAGCTGCGATTTGCTCAACTTTTGCAATTGAATCCACACAAGGCAGCAACAATGCAAACTCATCCCCTCCTAAGCGCGCCACTGTATCTGAGTTTCTAGTGCATTCTTCTAACCGTTTTGCCGCTTCAATAAGCATCAAATCACCAATATGATGACCGAGCGTGTCGTTTACTGCTTTGAACCTGTCTAAGTCAATAAAACACACAGCCAAACGGCTTTTATCTTTTTTGGCCTTTTGCAGCGCATTTTCAAACTTTTCTCGATAATTTCTGCGATTCGCTAAACTGGTTAAAGTATCGAAGTTAGCTTGTTGCCACATCATATGCTCGTGGTGCTTACGCGAGGTGATGTCATTAAACAAAGCAACATGCATTTCAATTTCACCTTGCTGATCGAATACCGCAGATACCTGTAGCCAACAAGGGAATACTTCGCCACTTTTACGACGATTCCAGACCTCTCCCTCCCAGTGACCACGCTGGCTCAAGGTGTCGTACATTTGCGAGAAAAAAGCAGGGCCATGGTGGCCAGAATTTAAAATCGCTGGCGACTGACCTAAAACTTGTTCTTGGGTAAACCCAGTGATCTCAGTAAATGCCCGATTCACCATTTGGATCTGATTGTGTTTATCAGAAACCAGAACTCCTTCACTGGTTGTCGCAAACACAGTGCTGGCTAGACGCTGCTCACGTTCAATAGCTAATTGCGCAGTGATATCTTGCAGCATGTATAAATCACCCAGCGATTTGTCAGCGTTGTTCACCGCTTGTTTATCAACCTTAAAAAAGCGCCATTCGCCTTTTACCTTTAAGCGATGCTCAGAGCAGCCATAAGACTGATTGGTCCAATCCACATTACTAAAGAAAACTTCGCCTAACGCTTTACCAACAATAGAGTCGCGACTCTCAATATCTTTAAAAACCTGCTGGTTAGCATCAAGTAAGGTACCTGTTCGAGATGTGAAAAGTAAGTAGCCTTCTATGGCATCAAAAATTGAGGATAATCGCGCGCCTTGAGAGTCAGCTTTACGCTTGGCATTTTTGAGCTTGATAAAAAAGCGCCCCAAAATAAGCAAGGATCCGATGAGTAAAACAATAACGACAAAAGACAATAGTAACTGCATTTGACTGGCTTGCTGAATAGCGTCAGTTTGTATTTCAACTTGCTGCTCAAGATTGGCTTGATAATGCCAAAGCGATTTTTGTAAGGCACGCTGTTCACTGATATCGGTGATCACAGATAATAATTGCTGCCTGCCATACTCATCGATAAAAGGCGCAGAGTGAACACTAACAGTGCGTATTTCACCATTGGCTAGTTGATGCCTAAAGATAAAATAGTTGCGACCTTCAACTGCGGCATTAGCTCGCTCGTTAGCTACCTGCTCAGGCGTAAGTTGATTGATGTCTTGGATGAACCACTGTTCAAGTTCTCCAGCTTGATAGCCATAGAATTTGTCAGCAGCGCTATTTGCAGCCACAATAGCACCTGTCGAAGGCGTGATCACAAGCATCACTGCACTGTGTTGTTCAAACAGCTCCTCTGACAAATAATCGGCACTGACGTTGTGGCTCAAGCTGAGTGAGGCACATAACAGTATCGCTTTAAGTCGTTTCAAAACTTCCACTCGTAAATCACACAACACATTTGAATATAATCTAATCCGTAGTAGTTGAACATAGCTCAAGTTACTACATTTTTGCAAAATCAAACAAAATGACGTTTACCTTCGTATACCTTACAAATCTCATGTTGTGGTGCCATTTTCGCCACATCTTGATATACTCCGAGACAATAAAAAGTGCCCTATGCCAACGATGAAATACAAAGACTTAAGAGACTTTATTAAGCGCTTAGAAGAACAAGGTGAACTTGTTCGGGTTAAGCAACCTATCTCCACTAAGCTAGAGATGACCGAAATAGCCGATCGCACTCTGCGTGCTGGCGGCCCTGCGATTTTATTTGAAAACCCTGATGGGTTTGATATTCCTGTTTTAGCCAACTTATTTGGTACACCGAAGCGTGTTGCAATGGGCATGGGTCAAACCGATGTCAGCGAGCTGCGAGAAGTAGGTAAGTTATTGGCTTTTTTAAAAGAGCCAGAGCCACCAAAGGGCATTAAAGAAGCCTTAGGACAAATTCCCGTGTTCAAGCAAGTGCTAAATATGCCAGCCAAAGAAGTGCGCAAGGCACCTTGTCAGCAGGTTGTATTAAGTGGTGATGATGTTGATTTGACTAAATTGCCGATTCAACATTGTTGGCCTGGTGATGCGGCACCGCTGATCACATGGGGATTAACTGTTACTAAAGGACCATTTAAAAAGCGCCAGAACTTAGGCATCTATCGCCAACAATTGTTAGGTAAGAATAAGATCATCATGCGCTGGTTATCACACCGAGGTGGTGCACTTGACTATCAAGAGTGGTGTAAAGAGCACCCAGGAGAACCTTACCCTGTCTCGGTAGCACTAGGCGCAGACCCAGCAACAATTTTAGGCGCTGTCACGCCCGTACCTGATACGTTAAGTGAATATGCATTTGCAGGGTTGCTGCGCGGTTCAAAAACTGAAGTCGTTAAGTCTGTGTCTAACGACCTACAAGTACCTGCCAGTGCCGAGATTGTACTTGAAGGCTATATTGAACAAGGCGAGTTAGCACCTGAAGGCCCTTATGGTGACCACACGGGTTATTACAACGAAGTGGATGACTTCCCAGTGATGACCGTCACACATATTACCCATCGTGAAAACCCGATTTATCACAGCACTTATACAGGTCGTCCGCCTGATGAGCCAGCCATTTTAGGCGTGGCACTGAACGAAGTATTTGTGCCTATTTTACAAAAGCAATTCCCAGAAATTGTCGACTTTTATTTACCGCCTGAAGGCTGTTCATATCGAATGGCCGTGGTCACCATGAAGAAACAGTATCCGGGTCATGCGAAACGTGTGATGATGGGCGTTTGGTCGTTCTTACGTCAATTCATGTACACCAAGTTTGTCATTGTGTGTGACGATGATGTCAATGCGAGAGATTGGAATGATGTCATTTGGGCCATAACTACGCGAATGGATCCGGCACGTGACACCACCATGATCGAAAACACCCCGATTGATTACCTCGACTTTGCCTCTCCAGTGTCTGGTCTTGGCTCAAAAATGGGAATGGATGCCACCAATAAATGGCCAGGTGAAACCGATCGCGAGTGGGGTGAACCAATCGTGATGGATGAATCAACCAAACAACGAGTTGATGAAATTTGGGACTCGTTAAACATTATGTCTCTAAATAAATAAACGCAGCACGCGTCGTGAAAGGTTTAATAATGCAAGTGTTAAATGCAGAAGTAGTAAATATTACCCCCTTAACAGAATTTGTTTACAAGGTAGAGCTAAAACCAAGCGAGCCTGCAGAGTTTAAAGCAGGTCATTATCTTCAATTAGTGCTTGGCGAAAAAGACAAACGTGCTTTTTCAATTGCCAGTCGCCCGAGCCAAAAAGAGCTGCTTGAGCTACACATTGGTGCCTCTGAAGAAAACAGCTATGCCATGCAAGCGCTTGATCATTTACGTGAGCACCACGCAAATGGCACTAAGGCTTCAGTTGAAGTGGGCTTAGGCATTTCTGAGTTACGTACCGAGTCACAATTACCAATCGTGTTATTAGCGGGTGGTACAGGTTTTAGCTATGTAAAATCAATGGCTGACCATTTAGCTGAAATTGACTCAGACCGTCAGGTACACTTTTATTGGGGTGTGCGTGATGAATCAGCACTTTATGCGGCAGAAGAAATGCAAGCTTGGGCTTCGAAAAAACCAAACTTCACCTTCGTACCTGTCGTTGATAATGCCAGCGATAATTGGGAAGGCCACACAGGTTTTGTTCACAGAGCGGTATTAAAAGATTTCGATTCACTTGCAGCTTTCGAAATCTATATGGCTGGTCGTTTCGATATGATTGGTCCTGTTCGCGATGACTTTATCGCTCATGGTGCAATTCGTGAGAATATGTACGCTGATGCATTTGCGTATATCAAGTAAGTAACTTCATCATAAAAAACGCCAGCATATTTGCGGGCGTTTTTTGCTTGTATCAATCCACTTAACCAAGTGGTCTATTTTAAGGCAAGAAAACTCTGTCGGTAGCACCGCTCATGCGTCCTGCTAACGCTGAGGTACCTACATTTATGTAGGTAAGGCAAAGACTTCGTTATTTAGTTGTTCTAAATGAGAAACCTTTAACTCAGCTATCTTAAGGTTTACTCATTCAAAATAATTAAGTGCTCTTCCGGATTAGCATTAATCTAGGCTAATAGAAATCTCCATTGGGGTTTTTTCAATGTTTGTATCCCCTGTTTTTAGGTAATACGCAGTGTCATTAACTGCTTGCTCCAGTATTAAAGATGCAATCTGCGCTTTCAAATGGACGTTTTGAACATCTGACCTAAAACTCTTCAGTAAACTTTCTCGATCAGTCGTTACTGAAAGTTCTCTAAGAAAATTAGCAAAGAAGCTGGGGCTGACATACTCTGATGCTAGCTGCGCATCATGAGCCGCCTTATAACTTGATGAAATAGAGATCAACAGTTCCACAGGCACCTCTTTTAGTTCATCTCTCAGTAATGCAAACTCCCACACGCTAGAATTAGTGTCTAAGTTTGTAATGCTTATTTCTAGTTGATTATTTTTATGACTGTGGTTCAACTCGAGCAATTGTCCGAGAATTAAAATTGTTTCTTCATAGGCTTTTGCAACACCCTGAAGTTTTTCTAAATTACTCTCCATTTCATAATGTGTTTTTTCAAGAATGACATGCGCATACTTTTCTTCTTGGTAATTTTGAAACCACTCATTAATAACCAGAGCGATTAACACACCTAGCGTTACTATCATTAGCTCAAAGGTGATTTTGCCTAAGCTTGCTCTTAATTTTTCTTTCATGTCCGTTGAATCTTTACTACAAGTACCGAATTTCATCTTACCGCTTTGATAGGCATAAGAAAACTGTAAAGTCTATCACAGAGTCTAAATCGAACTGTCCTGCTGCCAGTTAATAAAACCCTACTGACACTCCCTGACATGACGCTGTGGTTTACTTATTAACGTCAACCAACAACAGTCAATACGGAGATAATTATGTCTAATAATGCCATTGAAATCGTGCAATTCCAGTTGCAAGAAAACGCTGATCTTGCTCAGTTCGAAGCAGCAAACACCGCTTTCCAAAGCTTCATTGATCAACAACCAGGTGTGCTCTACCGCTCACTTGCAAAATTAGCAGATGCACATAGTTATGTTGATGTGGTGTATTTTGAAACCATGGCTGATGCCAAGCGCATTGGTGATGCCTTTATGGAAAACCCAATTTGTCAGCAGTTTGCACAACTGATTGAGAAAGACACTGTGAAATTAGAGCGCTACAATGCAGTGAGTCAGACACCTTGTGAACAAAGTGCCTAACACTCTAGTCATCAAGTAAAACAGAAAGGACAATGGTGTGCATAAATCTGAGCGGTTATTTCAACTGGTCAACATTCTAAAAAGTCGTCGACTCGCAACCCGAGCTTGTGACTTGGCAACACGTTTGAATGTGTCAGAGCGCACCATTTATCGTGACATCCAACACCTTCAAAGTTCGGGTGTGCCCATTGAAGGCGAAGCAGGCATTGGCTATCTCATTAGTGACTATGATTTGCCACCTATGATGTTCACCATGGATGAGCTGCAAGCGCTGTTACTTGGCAGTAAAATGGTCAGCGCATGGACCGATCCAGATTTAGCAGAAAAAGCACAAAGCGCCATCACCAAAATAGAAGCTGTACTGCCCGCCCAGTTAAAACAACAGACAACCGATCAGCCTTATTTAGTCTCAGGCTGGAGCCATAACGCCGAGCATCAATCGTTTACTTATACCCTGCGCCAAGGTATCGAACAAAAACGTTGTGTAGATTTACATTACAGTGATGCCAAACAAGCGCTCACTTCACGCACTGTCGAACCGCTGGGGTTAGTTTATTGGGGTGGTAAATGGACACTGGTTGCTTATTGCCAACTCAGAGCTGATTATCGTGAATTTAGACTCGATAGAATTCAAGGTTCAACTCTATTAGACGAAGATTTTAACCTGCATGAAAGGAAGAATCTTGACCACTATGTGGCACTTATCAGGGAGAAATATAGTGATTGTTAGTATTTATCTACCAAGCTATTTGCCACTATCTATTCATCTAAATCAGTAATTATCTTGTTACACTTTAACCTCCACATTCTTGAATACTCTCTTCATTTAAAAGAGCTAATGTGAGATAAAAGATTCACTCCAAATGGAGTAATTCATTAATTTTAAGGAAAATAAAATGATTAAATTAAAAAAGAAAAGTATAAAATCACTTTCACTTGACAAATCAAAGTTGCCAATTGACCTAACTGCCGAAGTTGCAGGCGCAGGAGACAAGCCTTACAGCTATTATGCCAATTGTACCACCCAACCAATGACTAACTTATGTACAAATCTTTGTACTCCTAGCGTTGGAGCTGGTTGCGCAACATCAAATATGTGCTAATTTCGCATTTTTCTTAAAGTCAGTTAACTCTTGCTGACTTTAATTGAAGCTTTCATTACAGATACCAGCCTCAGTAAAGACTAGAAAAGCTTACCTTCTATAGATATATAAAAATCAACAATTACAGACAGTTTTCAATTTTTCTTTCACCTTCAAGTAAATAAAATATCAAAGCAGGTTTCTTTTTAAGTAATTTAATATAAAGCTCTTGAAGAAGATCAAGAGCTTTGGAACAGGTACTAAATACAATAATTTACTGTCCAACACACTGGATGGCTTACACAAACTATTGGGCTAGCTGTTGGTTGAGGCGATGCACCACCTACTTGTGGTGTTAGCTCATTTGGCAATGCTTGCTTGTCTTTACTTAAGCTTTTTACGGCTTTCTTATTGAGTGTTAGTTTTATGTTTATATTCCTTATCATGTTAATACTCGTTATGGGTAAACAAAACATACACCTAAGCACGCATATTGCACACTGAATAGAATTCAACCAAAGCAATTTCACCAATCTCATTCAATAAAAACAATCAAATCAATCTAAACAACCCATTTTACCTATCGACTCTTATTGCTGATACTAATCTCAACCAACAGGAGAACCGTATTATGCAAGCAATTAAAGACATTATGACTAGCCAATTTCCGACTATTTACGCACACACAGAATTAACGGACATTATTGAACAACTGCAAAGCCATGGGCTATTCGGCGCGCCCGTAGTCGATGCACAAAAGCAGTTGATTGGTTTTATCTCTGAACAACAACTACTGAATCCATTGTTACAAAACAGCTATTTTTGTGACGGTAAAATCATCGCGCAAGATTTGATGAGCAAAGACGTGTTAGCAGTAAAAAGCAACATGTTAGTGGTCGACTTAGCCACACAAATGCAAGGGGATAAACCTAAAATTTATCCTGTCGTGGAGGACAACACAGTGATTGGATTAGTGACTCGATCGCGTGTTATTAATGCGCTTAAACAAGCATATCTAAGCTGTGCAAAAGCTTCATAAGTTAATCTAATTTCAGATTAAACTAGAATTGACGGTAACCATTTGAGTGTTACCGTCGTTTACTTTTATGAGTATAATTAAAAGTTAACCCGCTTTTTTCGCCAGTAAGGCTTGCTTATCTGAGTCGCTTAAGAATGCGATTTCAAGCGCATTTTCTTGGGCTTTTTTCACATCACCAGCGGTTAAACCCGCTACTTTTGCGGCTTCAATAAACTCATGTTGTAGTTCAATACCTTGTACTGCTGGGTCATCGGTATTAATACATGCCGCAATGCCGTGATCTAAAAACTGTTTAAGAGGGTGTTTGGTTAAATCAGCCACGGTACTTGTTTGAATGTTACTGGTTAAGCAAGATTCAATACCAATACGGTTATCACGTAAGTAATCCATCAGTTTTGGATCTTCAATTGATTTCACACCATGACCAATACGCGTTGCGCCTAGCTCTTGAATCGCCTGCCACACACTTGATGCGCCTTCAGCTTCACCTGCATGAATGGTTACGCCTAAATACGCGTCGCGCACTTGCTTAAAGTGATCAACAAATAATTCACCTGGGAAGCCAAGCTCATCACCCGCCAAGTCAACGGCTGCCATATGGTTTTTGAATGCTAAGATTGCATCTAGCTCATGCTGACACTTTTCTACACCGAAAGTGCGCGACATAATACCTATCAGGTTAACCTTAATATCACGGTTAGCGGTTGCCGACTTAATGCCATCAACTACGGCTTCTACGACACCTTGCGGGTGTAAGTTATGACTTTGTGCCATGTAGTATGGGCTGAATCTTAATTCGGTGTAATCGATGTTTTGTGCAATGGCATCTTCTACGTTTTCTATCGCAATACGACGACACGCATCATAGTCACCCAATACCTTCACACCCCAGTCTAGCTTTTGTAAAAACGCCACAAGATTTGGCTCAGTGCTCTGCACTTGAACATGTGGTAATAAGCCTTCTAGGTCATTGGCCGGAAGCGGTAAATTAAATTGCCTACCTAACTCCAAAATAGTGTTAGCACGCACATTACCATCTAAGTGGCGGTGTAAGTCTAATAGCGGATATTGGTTACTAAACATAATTTACTCTTCTGTTTTGCGGATAAAATTTTTCAGATCATACGCATGCAGCGATTATGATCAAGGACAGGTGTCCTCCAGAGCGAGCTCATTAGACCTCTTTCAATAAAAAACCCCAGCTACATAACTATAGCTGGGGCTCAATTTGTGTCTAAGTTTCTAAATAAACTGAGTTCTGGATAGTAAATCTCTTAACCAAAGCTCGAGTTAAATAGTTACCGTTATTTTGCAACCAATAATAAGTAAGCCTTTTGGAACTGTTGGGTTTGCTCATAACTGTTTAAAACTGGTTTTAATTGGGCTTTATCGAGTTCTGTTAGCTGACAATTGTCGAATACTTTCGCCGCCAACTCATACTCACCCGCCGCGTTAGCTAGACAACCCATGGCAAACAACAATTGTGGTTGCTCTGGGTGTTTCTTCAACGCATCTTGCAGTGATGAACGCAATTTAATATCAGGGTTCTTGGCATACACGACCACATCAGCAAATGCTTGATACTGGCCTTTCTTTAACCATTTTTGTAATGTCGGCAGTAAGTTTTGCCATTGACCGGCTCTGGCTTGCGATTGCATATAAAGTGCTTCACTTTGCACTTTTAGCGCTTTTGGTAGTTGCTCAAATTGGCCAATCGCCAGCTCCACGTTCGCATTAAACCAACGTGCCATAAATGCTTGCCACTGTGCTTGCGACCAATCTAAACGCTTGTAATGCTGATTTATCGCCGCCGCTAATTCGGCATATTTTTCGGCCTGTAGTAGCCCGGCCAAATAACTACTCACCGCAGCCTGAGTTGGTTTTTTCTCTGCCATTGGGGCATCCAACAAAGCCAAGGCCTGCTCATTCTGATTGGCATCTAGCCACAGTTTAGGCACCCTGCTCTGCGCAGCATCACTGATACTTTGTAAATGTGCGAGTGCTTGTGCTTTATCACCTTGCTGTAAAGCAGCTTTTGCCAATAAGGCTTGCTGCGCGTCTTGCCACTCCTCTGGTGCTTGCCCTTTATTAAACGTACTTTGCACTACAGCCGCATCATCATTGATGCTTGCCCATAAACCCTGCAGCCACACTTGCTGTGCTTGAAGTGCTTTTTTACCTCGCCAAAACCCCGTAGTTTTACCGTACATACGTAGTAGTGCACGCAGCGTAATAAACATTAGGTAAAGTACAGTGAAACAGATACTAGCCCAGACAAGGAACGAAATGATTGTACCTTCAATAGTTGTATTTCCTAAAGCGATCAGTACATAGCCCTTTTCATCAATCAGAGCATGGCTGGCAGCCAGAGAGATAGCAACAATAATGAAAGCGAGGATCCACCTAATCATTCAACCACTCCTTCAGTGCTTGCTCAGAAGATAACTCCACCTTTTTGCTAAAGACCAGAGGCTGTTGCTCTAGTTCAACAAGCTTCGCTTTAGCTGCTTTTACTGCTGATGACTCGGCATTAAAATATTTATCTAAATGCATTTGGGCTTGCGTTAAAGCAGTAAAAAAGACACTTGCCTGTTTATCCATTAACGCAGTTTGAGCCTGAGAAAAATAACCTCTTAACTGAGCTGTAATTAGTTGTGTTTCCTGAGTGTTTAAAAGTACATCGATATCAATATTTTCACTACGCTTGATTGTGAATAGCTCATCAACCAATTTATCAAAAGAACGCGCTACATTACTTTTCCAATCACTGATGTCTGAAGAAAGAGCTTCATTCACATCTGTCGTTTTCATTTCAGAAATTTGTCTTTCAATACTTTTTATTGGCAGTGTATCAACCTGATTCAATAAGCCATGTAATTCTAAATAAATGCTTTCCACCGCGGGTTGTGGTTGAGCGTTGAGTAAAGCTATGTCATCTGCCAATGCTTTTAAGACTTCCGTATTGTTACTCTGTGCTAACAACACATCGTGCACACGCTTTAATACTGCAGCACCGCCTTGGTAGTCTTGCTCTGCGGCCACTTTAAAAACCGCTAAGCGATGTAAGTAAACTGCTTCATTAATTGCTGCGCCACTGAGCTGTTGTTCCGCTTGGCGTAATTTACTGTCTAACTGTGCTGCAAAGCTCTCTTGAAGCTGCACTGCTTGCGATGATAAAGATTGGTTCACCGCTTGTGACAAACTTGATTGCTCACTTTGCAGAGCAGCTAAATTCTGTTGAGACTGCTTGAGTTCATTTTTTAAGGCGCTATTTTCAGTTTTTAAGGCATCTAGTGCCGCGTAAGTTTTGTCGCTGATCTGCTGCCCATGGACAATTAAACCGGTTGTCATGACACCCGTTGCCGTTGCTATCAACAAGGCAAATACGCCCACTTTACTGATCTTTTGCTTCATCGGTTTAGTCTCTGGCACGCTCGGTTTTTCACTCGCAGCGATTGGTTGTTTTTGTTCTTTACTCATGGTGCTTACCTGCTGTTTTTGAGACGACTTAATGCAACTGAACACGGCATCATCACTGGCACCGTCAGCAAGGTATACCTGCGCCTCAGCAATTTGGTACTCTTGTTGTAAATAATCACAGCTACGTTGACTGACCAGATAAAAATCTCGTTGCTTTAACCAGCCTAAATGTTGTTCTGATTGTGTGTTAAAAACAGCATCAATCGCAGCATTACTGCTCAGCACTATAGCGGTTATCTGTTGCTCACGCCAGTGGTCTAACCAGCTATCCGCGGTTTCTTCTAACGCTGCACGTTCATATACAACACATTGATTTAGAATGGCGCCGCGTGATTTACAGGTTGTTGCTATCAAAGTGCGACCGCCTTTTCCTTTGACGAGTACGCATTGTTTTGCATCTAAATCTTGTAATGCTGTTAAGGATAATAAGCCTTCGGAATCTTGTTGCTCTGGAAAGTCAGCTTTGCGAGAAAAGTATGTTTCTATGGCTTGTGCAGTTTGCTCACCCACTGCAAATAGTTTGGCATGGACTGGTAAAGTAGGATATTGCTCAGCAAGAGATTGCACGGCATCTTGTGAAATGAAAATAATGATATCGGCATTATCGAGTGGCGCAAGCTGCTGAGCGTCCAGTGTTATCGAAGTAAGCGATAACACTGGGGTATGAAGATATGCAATCTGATGCTGCTCGAGTTGTGCCTTAAGCTGCTCACCTTTACCGCTTGGCCGAGTGATTGCAATCTTAGTCATACTAAATTCAACCTTATTACGCGTCTCTATATACTTCAGCTAAAATTTGGTCAGCCCCTTGCGCTAATAGCTGCTCGGCAAGCTGAACGCCTAACTGCTCGGCATGCTCGACTGAACCTGATACTTCATCGCGTAAAATTTCAGAGCCATCAACTGCACCAACAAGGCCACGAATATGTACTTGTTCATCATTTACTATTGCATAAGCACCGATTGGTACCTGACAACCGCCTTCTAAACGACGATTCATGGCACGCTCTGCAAGCACGCGAATACGTGTTTCAGTGTGCTCTAACGGTTCAAGGAATGATTTTACTCGCTCATCATCACTGCGACATTCGATGCCTACTGCACCCTGACCATTGGCTGGTAACGATGTTTCTGGCTCAATGAACTCAGCAATGCGCTCAGGCATTTCTAAACGAAGTAGACCAGCAGCAGCCAAAATAATCGCATCATAATCGCCGTTATCTAGCTTAGCTAAACGGGTATTTACGTTACCGCGTAAGTCTCGAATATCTAAATCTGGGCGTAATGCACGTACTTGACATTGACGACGTAGACTCGAAGTACCCACGACTGCGCCTTGCGGCAGTTCATCTAAACTTTTGTATTTGTTTGATACAAACGCATCGCGCGGATCTTCACGCTCACAAATGGTGTTAAGTTCTAACCCTTCAGGAAATTCAACAGGCACATCTTTCATTGAATGCACCGCGATATCGGCACGGCCATCTAACATGGCTTGCTCAAGCTCTTTTACGAATAACCCTTTACCACCGATTTTTGCCAGTGGCGTATCCAGAATAATGTCACCCTGCGTCGACATTGGCACAAGCTCAACGGTAAGGTCTGAGTGAAAACGCTCTAGTTCGGCTTTCACAAATTCTGCCTGCCACAGTGCCAGTGCGCTTTTGCGGGTTGCGATACGTAAAATATTTGCTTGTTCTGTCATGCTTTTGCCTGTTAGACGCGATTAAAGCGCCGATGGAATAATTCGAAAAGTTTTTTGTGCCAGTAACTCGCCTTGCGCTGTTACGGCTTCAACACGCCATTGACCTGTCTGGCTTGGCATGATGTTTTTGCTTGAATAAGTACGGTAGCGGTCTGCGCTGATCGTCAATGGGATTTCAGCCATTAACTGATCTTGATGAAACCATAAATGGCTAATAGTTTGACCTTTGAGCTTACGCACCTCTGTGAAGAAAAATAGTTTTTCTTGGAACTCGATTTG
Organism: uncultured Pseudoalteromonas sp.; assembly: GCA_964479805.1. Taxonomy (GTDB): domain Bacteria; phylum Pseudomonadota; class Gammaproteobacteria; order Enterobacterales; family Alteromonadaceae; genus Pseudoalteromonas. The sequence goes on from CAYZOE010000014.1 coordinate 26,148, forward strand.
CTCAATTGAGTCTTTTAGCACATCAACCGGCTCACGTTCACTAATGCCTGTAGTCAGTACAGCACGACTGATAAATTGCACATCAATTTGTGCACCTAGCGCCACTGAAGTCACTTTCGCGTTGTCTGAAAACTGCGTTGACGATGTTTGTGTATCTTGCTCAACATCAGGAGAGGTTGCAACTGTCTCAATTACTTCTTCATCAACGAGTGTTCCATCAGTGGATCGCGCAAGCTCAAACTCGCTATCAAGCATTTCCACAGTGTCTGTTTGCTCTGTTGCAGTTGCATTTGCTGTTTCCACATCAGCTTGATTATTAATAAGAGTCGCGTTTAGCACAGACTCTTGTAACTCAGGACCCGTTGCAACAGTTTGCATAGGTGCCATTGTTTCTGAGGCCACCACTTCGGTTACTGGCTCAGAGATAGTAGCACCGCCATGGCCTAATTCGTGCTGTGCAGTATCTGTAACAAGTTCTGGTTTTGAAATAACGACCTTGTTTATCTCAACCATTTCAATATTTTGCACTTCATCAGCATTTACTGAATTCATCAAGCCATACACGATAGCCAAAGCGGTCAGCATTAACATGCTAGCTGCCATAAAAATGCGTCGCCAATGCCACTGATAATGCACAGTTTGCGGTTGAGCAGGTGCCTTACTCACACTGGTTTTTATGACAATCTTCTGTGACATGTTTTGCTCCGTTTAATTAAGCCAGTTTTTCAAGCAGCCAAGTGCGAATTGCGGTTAGTTCTTCAGCACATACCTGATGTGCCATTGGGTAATCTTGCCACGATACAGAATAGCCTTGTGTGGTGAGCGTATCAAACGCTTGGCGACCTGCCATCATAGGCACGACTGGATCTTGCGAGCCATGCGCCATGAAAATATCTAACTCGGCTTGCACAGCCTCGTCTGCCAGCTTTTGCGGCGCACACATATAAGTCGATAACGCCATCACACCGGCTAGCTTTTGCTTAAGACGGGGTGCTAAATGCAAGGCTATCACCCCACCTTGAGAGAAACCAGCCAAGATGATTTTATCGGCAGGTATACCTTTGTCTAACTCAGCTTGAATTAAAGCTTCAACTTGAGCAGAAGAGTCTCTCACACCCGTTTCATCGGCTCTTTTATCTAGATCAAAAGACTTGATGTCATACCAAGCGCGCATCACCATACCACCATTTATGGTGACCGGTTGCTCTGGCGCGTGAGGAAAAACAAACCGTACACCAAGCTCTTCGGGTAAACCAAGTTCTGGTGCTATAGGTAAAAAGCCATTACCTGAATCACCTAAACCATGTAACCAAATGATCGACGCTTTATGCGTGCTTTGTGCTGGGTATTCTACAAATTCAAGCATTAGTCGTGCTGCCACTCTATAGATGCGCCAGCTTGCTTAGTCGCCGCTTCGCTCATAAATTGCCAGAATTCTGCACCTGAGCGATTATCGATCCACTGTTCGCCTTGTAGCTCAAAGTGGTGACCATTAAACTTAGTTGCAACCCAAACTTGATGAAGTGGTGCTTGTTTATTGATGATGATCTTACTTTTATCTGGGAAAATAATCTCTAAAATGCCAGATTGAGACTCATAGTCTAAATCAACATCACAGTCATCAATTTGCTCTTCAATGGTTAACATTAACGCGTCGGCAAGTTCGTGGTATTCATGATCGGTCATCACGGCATCCTTCAATAAGCACGGTTGTATAAGTTATGACGAAATTTCACAGCCCCAATAGCTGCATTTTCTATGAATTCTGTTACTCTGCGATTATAAAGGCACTGACATCATTAATCTAATGAAAGCGAACCCCTCATTCACAAGCTTATTATTTTTGGTCATCTTTACCAGCTTATTCGTGACTGGTTGTGGCCAAAGTGGCATGCTCTATTTACCAGAGCAACAGCAACAAGATAACCAAACACCTGCGAGTAAACAACCAAAGCAAGACCAACAGAAACAACAGCAAGAGGAAAAATAAGATGGATTTTTTCGAATACAAAAATAATCAGCTGTTTGCAGAAGGGGTTTCGGTAGCAGATATTGCCGAGCAATATGGCACACCCTGTTATGTGTATTCTCGCAAAACTTTAGAGCGTCACTATCATGCATTTACCGATGCCGCTGACGGTCATCCACATTTAGTCTGCTATGCAGTCAAAGCAAACTCGAATCTGGCTGTGTTGAATGTCTTGGCCAAACAAGGCGCAGGCTTTGATATTGTCTCGCAAGGCGAGCTTGCGCGAGTGCTTCAAGCCGGCGGTGATGCCAGCAAAGTGGTTTTCTCTGGTGTTGCAAAAACTGCACAAGAAATTGCTTTTGCTTTAGTGCAAAACATCAAATGTTTTAACGTTGAATCCGAAGCCGAGCTTGAGCGTATCAGTCATGTTGCTAGCGAGCTGAATAAAACAGCACGCGTGTCTATTCGTGTTAATCCAGATATTGATGCTAAAACCCACCCTTACATTTCTACTGGTTTAAAAGAAAATAAGTTTGGTATCGACATCAATCAGGCATTCGATATTTATCAAGAAGCCTATGCGCTACCAGGCATTGAAGTGGTCGGTGTTGATTTTCATATTGGCTCGCAACTTACTGAAGTGGCGCCATTCTTAGCCGCACTAGACAAAGTTTTGGCCTTAGTAGATAAATTAAAAACCGCAGGCATCGAACTTGAACATTTAGACATTGGTGGTGGACTAGGTGTACCTTATGACAGTGAAAAACCGCCTCACCCGAGTGCTTATGCTGCAGAGGTGAAAGCTAAATTAGTAAACTACCCACATCTAGAATTAGTCTTTGAGCCGGGTCGCGCGATTGCTGCGAATGCCGGTATTCTAGTGACTAAAGTCGAGTATATTAAGCCAACAAAAGACAAACACTTCGCGATTGTTGATGCGGGTATGAACGACATGCTACGTCCATCTTTATATCAAGCGTGGCAAAATATTATTGCTGTTGTGCCGCGTGCTGATGGCACACCAATACAAAACTATGATGTAGTGGGCCCGGTGTGTGAAACTGGTGACTTCTTAGGTAAAGATAGACCCCTTGCCATTCATGCCGGTGATTTACTTGCACAGCGCAGTGCAGGTGCCTATGGCTTTACCATGAGCTCAAACTATAACTCGCGCCCTCGTGCGGCTGAAATCATGGTTGATGGCGACGAGAGTCATTTAGTTCGTCAACGCGAGACGCTCACTTCGCTTTGGCAAGGCGAGCAATTACTGCCATAAAGAAGCGCATTCCCGCACCAAGCTCAGTGGATATCACTGGGCTTTTGATAATTGCCATGGCAAAGTAGTAGCAGCTTGGAGTTACATTAAGACATTATGTTTGTAAATTTTTCTAAAATGCATGGTTTGGGTAACGACTTTATGGTCGTTGATAACGTCACTCAAAATGTATTTTTATCACGCGACCAAATCAAGAAACTTGCTGACCGCAATTTCGGTGTAGGTTTTGACCAACTACTCATGGTTGAAGCGCCTTATTCACCCGATCTCGATTTCCATTATCGTATTTTTAATTCTGATGGCACCGAAGTTGAACAATGTGGTAATGGCGCCCGATGTTTTGCACGCTTTGTGCGTATGAAAGGCCTCACTAACAAACATAAGGTCGCTGTCTCTACTAAGGGTGGCAACATTACCCTGTATACTGAAAAAGATGGCCAAGTCACCGTAAACATGGGCAACCCGCACTTTGCGCCAAGCAGTGTGCCATTTAAAGCGAAAAAGCCAGAGCTCACCTACATTCTTCGTGCGGGGGAAAGCACTGTTTTTTGCGGCGTTGTGTCTATGGGCAACCCCCATTGTGTATTAGAAGTAGACGACGTGAATACTGCTGAAGTCGAGACTTTAGGGCCATTACTTGAAAACCACGAACGCTTTCCTGAAAGAGCCAATGTAGGCTTCATGCAGATCATTAACCCTGAACACATTAAACTGAGAGTCTGGGAGCGCGGCGCTGCTGAAACTCTCGCCTGTGGTAGCGGAGCCTGTGCTGCCGTAGCTGTGGGTATTATGCAAAAGAAATTGGCCAGCACAGTGCGCGTAGATTTACCTGGCGGTTCATTGCAAATACGCTGGCAAGGCGAAGGTAACCCTGTGCGTATGACAGGCCCAGCTGAGCATGTATTCGATGGGCAAATTTCTCTGTAAATAATAAGCTTTTAAGCGCTCGAAAAAAAAAGTCGGAGTAATTAACATGAAGCAAACAGATCAAGAACAACAAGTCTGCGACTACTTAAAACGCAATCCCGACTTCTTTCAACATCACCCTTATGTGTTACTCGAATTAGAATTGTTCAGCAAAAGCCAAGGCTTACCTAATTTAGCCCTACAACAGCTGCGTTTATTAAGAGAGCAAAACCAAGCTTTAAAACATCAGCTCTCTGGGATGGCTAAAATTGCACACAGCAATGAACAGATATTCAAAACTCTGAGCGATTGCCAGCGCCAAATTTGGCAAGCTAGCTCATTGAATGAAATCTCTAAAGTTATCCAAACCGCGTTTGCTAATACACCTAATATTTCGGCGACAGAGCTGCTCTTTCAGCCCGAGCAAGTAACCCAAGCGCTAAACACCACACTTGAAGATAAAGCCCAATACTTAGGCCGTACACCAAAACAGTTAGATAGCGTCTGGGAAAAAGCCCCAAGCACAGGCTCTGTGGCACTGTATCAACTTGACGACAGTGATGCGGTACTGGCTTTTGCCAGTGACAACCCTGCGCATTTTTGCCCTAATAACGACGACTTGTTAATGCAAGAGTTTTTAGCGGGCTTGAAGCTGAGAATTGCAGCGCTTGGATAGCCTGTTGTGAATAATCAGTTCAATGCCTCTCAAAGTGAGCTTAAAGAGGAATTTTCTCAGCCAATCGATGCATTTATGGCTTATTTACGTCATGAAAAGCAATACTCAGAACACACTTTAGGACAGTATAAACGCCAACTTATTCAAGCCGCTTTGGTCTTTCAGCAAGACTGCCATGATTGGCTAGGTGTATCACCCGAGCATATCCGTCGCTTTAGCATGCAACTACGCAGCAAACAGTACAACCCTCGAAGTATTAATTTGAAGCTCAGTTGTATTCGTAGTCTCTATAAATTTTTAAAAGCTAAACACCAGCACCACCAGACTTTAATCAACCCAGGCGAAGGTATTAAGGGCCCAAAGTTTCAAAAACCATTGCCAAAAAATCTCGATGTTGACCAAATTGCGCAGTTACTAGAATTGCCTGAAGACGATGCCCTTGCAGTACGCGACAAGGCCATGATGGAGTTAATGTATTCAAGCGGATTGCGTGTCAGCGAGCTAGTAAATGCTAACTTAAATGATATTCGTGAAGGGGAAATCCGTGTGCTGGGTAAAGGCAGCAAAGAGCGTGTGGTCCCAGTAGGGAGTAAAGCCCTTGCAGCATTAGAGGCATGGTTAAAGCTACGCCCACAATTTGCCATTGAAGGTGATCCAGCCTTATTTGTTAGCAAACAAAAGCGTCGTATCTCAACCCGTCATGTGCATGAACGCATGAAAGATTGGGGTCTGAAACAAGGCATAAGTACCCCTGTGCACCCACACAAACTCCGTCATTCATTTGCCAGTCATATGCTCGAATCAAGTGGTGATCTGCGCGCCGTACAAGAAATGCTTGGGCACAGCAGTTTGTCAGCAACTCAAGTCTATACCCATGTCGATTTTCAACATCTCGCTAAGGTTTACGACAAAGCGCATCCGAGGGCGAAAAAATCCAAATAGTGGATCATTTACGTATAATAGGGTTAATCTTAAAGGAGCCATTTAATGCGATTCAACCGAGCTATCACGCCGATTAAAGTTTTAAGCTTTGACCTAGACGACACCCTTTATGACAACCACCCGATCATCAAATCGGCACTTCAAGCACAGTTTGATTACCTTGCTTCTATTGAGCAATGGCATGCTAAAGGCCCCGATTATTGGCGCGAGTGTCGTAATCATATTGGTGAAACACAACCAGCACTAAAGAGTGATGTGACTAAATGGCGTCAGGTCGCATTAGAGTATGGCTTTGCACAATTAGGGTTTACAGATAGGCAAGCCCAAGAATATGCAAACGCGGCTTATAAAATATTCGCCGATGCACGCAGCAACATTGTGGTTAGTGTTGAAGTGCTTAATTTATTGGCACAACTTCGTGAGAAATATACTCTCATCGCCATTACTAACGGTAACGTTGAAGTCGAAAAATTTAACCTAAAAGGTGAGTTTGATTTAGTGCTACAAGCAGGTCCTCATGGTGAAGCCAAACCGAGCCGCGCCTTATTTGATAAAGCCTGCGCGCTGTTAGAAGTTAATCCAAGCGACATCCTGCATATCGGCGATAGCCTTGATACCGATGTATTAGGTGCAAAAAATGCGGGCTGTTATAGTGTTTGGCTCGATAATCAAGATTGTATATACGACCATAAGGGGCTTGCTGATATTGAAATAACTGACATTATGCAGCTAGCACTTTTAACGCAATAAAGAATAAAAGCACACAGGGATTATTTATGGAACAAACAGTGACACATGTTAATAAGGTTATGATCACAGGTGCGACAGGATTGCTTGGCCGCGCCTTGTTTGCAGAGTTAAGCCCACATTTTGATCTAGTTAGCACAGGCTTTAGCCGTGCTGAAGGCAACATCATCAAATTAGATTTACACGACCAAGATGCGGTTGCAAACAGCTTAATGGAGCATAAACCACAAATCGTGATCCATGCTGCCGCTGAGCGCAACCCAGATATTTGCAGTAACAAACCTGAGCAAGCCATTGCCCTGAATGTCGCCGCTTCAAAATTTTTAGCCGAACAATGTGAAGCCATCGGTGCAAAATTGATTCTAATCAGTACTGACTATGTGTTCGACGGCCAAGATGCCCCATATTTAGAAAATGCTGCACCGAACCCTCTAAACCTGTATGGACAAAGCAAGCAGCTAGCAGAGCAAGCTGTGCTAGCGGTTAAAAAAACTCATAGCGTGATCCGCGTGCCGGTTTTATATGGTGATGTCACGCATTTAGGCGAGTCAGCAGTCACCACACTTGCACAACAACTCAGTGCAACTGCGCCTTCAAGTCACGACAACTGGGCGATCCGCTACCCAACTCATGTGGCCGATATCGCCATGAGTATTCGCGACTTAATTCAGCAAGCTGACAAACTAGGTGGTATTTTTCATATTTCTGGTACTCAGAAAATGACCAAGTACCAAATGGCATGCTTAATGGCTGATGCACTTGGCTATGACCGCAGTCTACTTGAGCCTTTAGGTCAACCAAACGATGGTACACCACGCCCGTATAATTGTGCCCTTGAAAACAAGCGTTTAAAAGCGATGGGTATTCATTATGAGCGTGGCTTTGCGAAAGCGATTGCTGAGATTATTGTCAAACATAGCACCTAAAAGCTACTTTTAGGTGCTGCTCTGTTAACTTAATACAAGAATGCAAAGTCACGTTGACTAGGGCGGTACGTTACGCTCGCACAGCACTTTTAACAAAAAGTTTGGTAGTGGATACTTCTTATAAATCTTATTTAAGTACTGCTGCCATGCTTGCGCTTTTAGCCGCTTAATGTCTTCCTCACTTATAATTCCTGTGTATAACTGTGCAAAGTCTTTTAGAAATTGTATGTCACGTCGGCGATTATTCTTTGCATATCCTTTGCCCGCATAATGAATAAAGTCAGCGTCTAAATAACCTTCTTCTCCAAACATATCCATACGATTAAAAGAAGCACAGATTGATGTGTGTTTTAACTGATGCTTAAAAATCTGGTAGTTGAACACGGTTTGTTCGTAAAATCGAATGTGATTACACACAGATTGTAAAAGGGGTAAGTCACAATATGAAAATAGCTGATGAGGCTGAGACAATAGCATCACGCCAACATTGTAATAATCTGGCTGACCATTGACTTTTGGCCAGTCAACTTCGCCTAACTGTTGCTCAATTAAGCCTTTTTCTAATGAACGATCACAGTGAGCACCTTCATTTAACATATAAATACAATCAGGGTCGTCATATTCTGTGAAAATATTTCGAGCATTTGGCGTAATTAGAATATCGGCATCAACATATAAAACTCGATCGTACTCCTTTAATAACGCACCTATACGCAGCTTTTCAGCCCATGCAGGACTCGCACTGTACTTAGGATTTTCAATATGTATTGGATAATGCAAGCTATCAGAGATAATAAGATCGGCCCCAACCTTGTCGGCATAGTGCTGAAAACTTAAAATAGCGGCTTGATACATAGGGTTGTCGCCAATGGCGAGGGTAAAAATTGCTTTTTTCATAACCTTCCTCTTTGCTCACAGCCAGTTTATTTACAAAAACCTTTTTTGTCACTTTATGGGTAACTAATGCCTAAAACACGCCTTGCAAAATATATTGGTCATGCGGGGGTTTGCTCTCGTCGTCAGGCTTCTCGCTTAATTGATTTGGGCGAGGTGACTGTGAATAGCCGACCTGCAAATCACATCGACCATGTTGACGAATCTGATGAGATCATGGTGCAGGGCATGAAAGTTGAAGGCCCAGCAAACAAGGTACTCTACGCTTACCATAAACCTGTTGGGATAGACTGTAAGTTAAAACCTGAAGACCCAAGTAGCCTTATTCATCACTTACCGCAAGGTGAACGTGTTTATCCAATTGGCCGCTTAGATAAAGACTCTCGCGGTTTGTTATTACTGACAAACGACGGCGAATTATGCCACCAATTAATCCATCCAGACCATCATCAAGAGAAAGAATACCTAGTCGAAGTCAATAAGCACCTTAATGCCGATTTCTGTGAAAAAATGGCAGAAGGCGTGCCTGTTGATGGCCAAGTTACTCTACCCTGTGAGGTTTCTCTGGTGGATGACAGGCACTTTAAGATCGTCCTAAAGCAAGGGCTAAATCGACAGATCAGAAAAATGGCCAAATATTGTGGTTACAAGGTGATAGATTTATACCGAGTTCGCATTGCCAACTATGTGTTAAACCCAAATGAGGTAAGCGAAAACAACTACCAAGCCATTACCCTAGATGAGTTGCTCTAGTGTTTTTTAAAAGCAAACCACAACCATCGCCAAGGCGCTGACTAACCCCACCAACCACACCGATGAACGGGCAATGTGCCAATCAAGGTAATAACATACGCAATATGCAATACGGGCAATAATATGGGTGACAGCCAAAGTTTGTGTGGTCTCGTTTATGGTATTCGTGCCCAACACTACTGCTAATGCGACGGCAAATACAGTTAATGCTTCAAAGCTATTTTGATGGGCTGCCAAAGCGCGAGCACCAAAGCCTGTAAGCTGCGTTTGTTGTGCTCTCGGGTGTCGATTATCATAACCACCTAGTCGGTTCATCGCGATGGCAACAGGGGCTTTTGCCAAATAAGGCAGTAACATGGCGATAAGAGCACAAACGAGTAGCGTGATCATTTTATTTCCTCCAAACTGACAATATTCAAAGTTAAAGGTATTTCTAACTTAAAACAGCACGCTAACACAAAACTGTAGATAAAAAAAAGCCACCTAAAAAAGCAGGTGGCGATATATTTGTAGCATCTGACAGCTAAGTATACCCGCAATAATAAAAAACACACTGCGACAGATTGTCGCAGCTTAGGTGGGTATCAATCTAACTTCAAAAAACCTTCTTTAATTCTGCCCTTTTTAAGTTTTATATTTACAGGTGATACGTTTAATAATGAAAACAAATGCCTAAAACTTGCGATTAAAGATAAATGAGTATGATAAATATTCATACTCCTCATATAGTTGCAAGACAAGCAGCGTATTTCGATATAGTGTTGTTGAGTATATGAAGTTTTAATCATCAATAATGAGTGAGTTGTTGTGCTCACTAGACCGATCACTAAACAATAACAATTGGTATCCTATGACCTGGATCGCTTTCACGCTATTAGCCGCCTTCTCGCAAGCATGGCGTAACGCCTTGCAAAGCAAGTTAAGTAACCATGCGAGTGTCGCTGGTGTCACCCTCGCCCGTTTTTTACTCGCCAGCCCACTTTCGGCTCTCTATCTTGTTGCATTGTATCAATGGCAACCTGCTGAGGCCCTTTCTCCCAGTGGCAGCTTTTTATTTTATGTTTTTGCAGCCAGTATTATGCAAATTGCCGCCACAGCACTCATGGTGGTGCTCTTTAAGCAAAATAACTATGCCGTCGGCGCAGGACTTGCCAAAAGTGAAGCCTTAGTCGCCGCCATTTTAGGCATGTTGTTTTTTGGGTCAACTTTATCGTTATTAGGTTGGTTAGGGGTTGCCATCGGTGGACTGGCAATGCTACTTCTAAGCGGTTTTACCTTAAAAAACTTCAATCTAAAAACGGCGCTCATTGGCTTAGCCTCGGGCACTGCATTTGCCCTTACTTCTCTCTGGGTACGAGAGGCGAGTATCTCATCAGGATTGCCTTTTCCTCATAGTGCAGCTTGGGTTTTGCTATTTGTATTACTCACCCAAACCGTGATGTTGTCAGCGTATATCAGCATCAAAGAGTCTCACACTTGGCGCACTCTACTGAGCCATAAACCACTCATTTGTGCGATCAGTTTTACCAGTTGCATTGGATCAATTGGTTGGTTTAGTGCCATGAGCTTGCAGCATGTTGCTTATGTGAAAACTTTGGGGCAAGTTGAAGTGTTCTTTACCATCTTGCTGTCGATTTTCTGGTTAAAAGAACCGGTAAAAAAACGCGATGGTCTAGGGCTAGGCTTAATCGCTGTTGCGGCCATTTTAGTGATGATGACTTAGCAAAATTACTATTCATAAACGTAAAAAGGCTCATCGATGATGAGCCTTTTTGTTATTTACAAACAAAAGTTAGTTCTTTTTATTCATATTCCAAAGTACGCTTTGCCCTTCACCCATCATAGTTGTTGGCATCTGCCCATTCCATTGCTGAGCACGCATATAGTCAACTAGGGTTGCGTTATTCTTAATCGCTTCCGCTTTTTTCAGTATCGCCTCTGCTTCTGCTAAACCTTTTAATTTAATGGCTTCAGCTTCGGCTTGGGCTTCTACTTTAATTGCGTATGCTTGACCATCCGCCTTTGCTTTGGCCGCGTCACGCTGTGCCAGTGCCGTATTAACTTCACGCTGCGCTTCTAATTTTTGGCGCTCTAAACGATGCTTTTCTGCAGCCGCAAGGTTCTTTTCAGTTTGTTTAGTCTCGATAGACTGAATGTACTTTTGCGGAAGCTCTAAGTTTTCGATTTGTGCAGAATCTAACTTCACCGGATAGTCTTTCATTTCTTCCAGTAGTAGCTCTTCAATGCGAGCAATTACCTGAGAGCGATTTTGGATAAGTTCTTCGGCCTTATATCGTGCCAAAGCATCTTTCGTTGCTGAGCGAAGTTTAGGGTCAAGAATGCGATTCTCAAATTGCGTTAAGCCACCATAACTTTTAAATAAGTCAAACGCTTCTGCACGGATCACCGTCCAGTTGATCGACACCTCAGCAGTTACTGGCATTTGCTCATGAGTCGCTGCACGTAATTTCTCGACATTTTTACGCGTACGGATCTCTAGCATCTCAACGCTATCGACAATGGGTACCTTAGTATGCAGACCAGGGTTAACTTGCTCTGTGGCTTCACCAAATCGCTTGATAATACCCACATGCCCTTCGTCAACGGTATAAAACGCACCATTCGCAACAATCAGCAAACCGATTGTCGCCGCAATACTTCCAAACAAGCCCTTTTTCTTAAAAAAGTTTGTGCTAATGTCAGGTAAGTTATTGTGTTCCATGCTTCACCTTTTTTATTTTTCGTCCAGTACTGTGCCTATTTATAACACAATCAGGAGATAAAAATATAACCCCTCACTATTTATGGCTGTGGTGTAAATGTTATTTCATGGGTTAAAACTTGTGGCAATAACGGCGTATTATCGCCTTCTGCATACTCTTCAAAACCGCCGCGATAAAAAGGTGATAGTGGGTGACCACTTTGTCCACCAGCCACGGTCAAAATGGCTTTTTCTAACTCACCTGGTTGCACAATAAATCGCTGTGATGCGCCAAATTCAGGGCGTTGTACCGCGGGCATATAGCTATCTCCAAAGCCATCGTATTTGGGCATGTTTAAGAAATGACTCAATATAGGCAGTTGCTTGCTAAAAGGATGTTGAATTTGTAACGCATTCACTTCACCCCATCTCCATGCTGCCATATTTGGACCAAACTCGGCGGCCAGTTTTTGTTTGGCTTGCTCATAGGCTGCAATTTGCAGCGCCTGCCAATTTTCATGGCCGTGCAGCCAAGATTCTGGCTGGGCATTGATCAATTGCCAGAGTGCTGGCTCTAAATAATTTTTCAACGCGCTCAAGCTGCTGCCTGACTTTTTCATGTTGCGCTCAACCGACACAAACACAGTATCAATGAGGCTATCGCGATAATAGCGCACTAAAGTGTAACCTACTGACTCGGCACAAGCGCATTGCTGCCAATCATCAAGCCAACTTAAGTCAATTTGATACTTAAACTGGGTTTCGTTGTCTTGTCGTAATAACGACGATAATTGCTCATGCCATGGCGTTAAGAAACGCGCTTCATTATCAAGCTGAATGGCATAAAAATCTTCTTCGCTAAATTGTGACTTCTCTAATAATCGATCTCTGATCTGCGCAGAGCGGGCCCCCAAAGCATAACCGCCATCACCAAAACGCTGATGAGCAACAGTCGAGACCACACGAGAATTACCCGTCCAGAGCTTACCGCTTTGCGGGTTCACCACTTGTGGGCGCTGTACTTCATTGAATTGCCAAAGCTTGGCGTAATGCTCACTGGATTGTGCAGTGTCTGCTGGATTTGTGCGCGCAGGCACGGCACCCATTGGTTTCCACGCAGCATTGCCTTGGTCGTCTACCACCATTAAGTTTTGTACTGGAATGCCCACATGCGGCGCCAGTGCGACTGCTTCTTCAACTGATTTTGTACGCTCAAACCTAAGTAATTCTAGGTTTACTGCGTAAGACTGGTGTGCTACCCAGCTTAGTGCATATTGCTGACCTTGAATTTCTTTCACCGGGCCATAATCAGACATGGTCAACTCATATACTGCATGTTCACCGTTTGGCAATACAATACGCTCGTTTACTTGCCATGTTTTATCTTGGGCTGTTAAAGCTATCCAATCCGCTGTATCTAAATAACCGTTAGTAAAACCCCATGCAATGTGATCATTACTGCCGACGACGACCGCTGGTGTGCCCGGTAACGTCACCCCTGTCACTTGATATTTTTCACCTTGGTGGCGATAGTTTAACTGTGCGCGATACCAAATTGATGGCACATTCAAACCTAAATGCATGTCGTCCGACAACATGGCTTTACCGCTCTTGGTTAGCGCACCTGTTACTGCCCAGTTGTTACTGCCGTAGTGGTCTTGCTCTCTGATATGCGTTACTTGCGATATTGCTTCAAGTCTAATCGGCTCAGGAATCGTGACGCGACCTTGTGGTAATTTTGAGCCGTCGAGTGCCGCCTGATACTGACTTGGCTGCAAAATAAATGCACGCATTTGCTCACCATACAACTTATCTAAGTGAATTAGTGCCTCATCTCTAAAATAGGTGCCCGCTTGTAAATCGAGATACATGCTAAAAATCACCAATAAGCTATCTTCGCTTAACCAAGGTTTCGCCTCTGCGCCACTTAACAGGTATTCGAAGCTTGCTATGCCAGCCTGACTTCTACCTTCGTTAACTCCTTGGGTGTAAGTTGCCAGTAATTGCTGATCAGCTTCGGGTAATAATTTAAGAATTTCTTGGCTGCGAGCACGTAACTGGTGAAAACGCATTTCCTTATCTAGTTCGAGCGCACCTTTTCCAAATAACTCACTTAACTCTCCCGCGGCGTTGCGGCGTAATAAGTCCATTTGAAAGAAGCGGTCTTGGCCATGAGCAAAACCCAATGCGTAGGCGGCATCTTGTCGGTTTTTTGCGCTGATCACCACTTGCCCCAATGTATCTCTGGACAGTGTAACGGGCTTAGAAATGGCATCAGAAGTGCCTTTACCGTCTAATGCAGGTAGGCTGAGCGATAGCAAACCATATAAGCCTGCGGTAAGAATGAGAATAAGGATCAACAACCCAGATAATCCACGCTTTAGCCAACTTAACATTGCGGTGTCTCCTTGTGCTTTATTACTATTTTAGCCATAAATAAGTGACGCTATTGTGTCAGCGCAACTGCATTATGTTCATGTTACATCCTGCTTTTCAATCTTGTTCCTTTCTGACACCCAACTAAATCAATTCTTTATCTATTCTTGCTGGTATATTAATTTGCCTTAACGTACATTTGAGAAGTAGCCTAATTAAGGAGCTTGGCGATGGAATTAAATCAAATTGAACAACGTATTATTGGTGTGTTACTAGAAAAAGAAGTCACTACTCCAGATCAATATCCTCTATCTTTAAACTCGTTGACGACGGGTTGCAATCAAAAATCGAATCGCGAACCTGTATTAGAGTTAAGCGAAGCGGAAGTCTTAGATGTTATTGATGGTTTAATTGCTAAAAGAATAGTGGTTCGAGATGAAGCTGTTTCAGGTCGAGTCGATAAATACCGCCATCGTTTCTGCAATACCGAATTTGGCGACTTACAATTTAGCGAACAACAAATCGCTGTTATATGTGTATTACTTTTACGTGGCCCACAAACTCCCGGAGAGCTTCGCAGCCGCACTAACCGCCTAGCTAACTTTGCTCAAGTCAGTGAAGTTGAACAAGCATTACAAGATCTTCAACAGCAAAGTCTTGTTCAACAACTACCAAGACAACCTGGCAAACGCGAAAGCCGTTATCAACACCTGTTTGTCTCGAGCACAGAAGCGGAGCTGGCTAGTGCGATGGCTGAGCCATCGGCCGAGTTAGACCTAAATAGCTTATTAGAAGAAGTGCAGCAACTTAAGCAAGAATTAGCCAAAATAAAACAACATCTAGGTCTTTAAATTCAGCAAATATCACAACATAATAAAGCTTGCACTCAATAAACTAGAACTCACAGAGGTATCATCATGCGCCAAGCCATTTTAGCCGAAATGCGCGTTCAGCCTAATATCGACGTCGACTTTGAAATCACTCGTCGCGTAAACTTCATCAAACAACGTCTTGTCAGTGCACATTGTAAGTCACTGGTGTTAGGTATTAGTGGTGGCGTTGACTCTTCAACTTGTGGCCGCTTATGTCAGCTTGCCGTTGACGAGCTTAATAATGAGTTAAACAGCACTGAGTATCAGTTTATTGCGATGCGTTTACCTTATGGCGTGCAAGCGGATGAAGATGAAGCGCAATTAGCTTTGGAATTTATCAAACCAAGCAAGCGCCTAACTGTGAATATTAAAGATGCGGCAGATGCAATTCATGCTCAAGCCCTACTAGCAATGTCTGATAGCGATATGGCTTTACCCAGTGACAGCCATGTAGACTTTGTAAAAGGTAATGTAAAAGCTCGTCAACGTATGGTTGCCCAATATGAGATTGCTGGTCTTACACAAGGTCTAGTAGTCGGTACTGATCACAGTGCTGAAAACATCACAGGTTTCTACACTAAGTTTGGTGACGGTGCCTGTGACCTTGCACCTTTATTTGGTCTATCTAAACGCCAAGTTCGTGCATTAGCCAGCAAGCTAGGTGCACCAGTTGTCTTAGTAGAAAAAGCGCCTACAGCTGATCTTGAATGTGATAAGCCAGGTTTAAAGGATGAAGACGCATTAGGTTTGAGCTATGAGCAAATTGATGATTTCTTGGAAGGAAAAGACGTAGAGACTGAAGTAGCTGACAAACTGATTGCAATTTATCTACGCACGCAACATAAACGCCAGCCTATTCATACGGTTTATGACGAATTGTAATTTCGTTATTGTTAATTCGTTTGGTTATGAGCTAACTAGCTCATAACCTGTCATACCCGCCTCAAGCACAATTAAACTCAACAAAAACATCACTACATAACCCACTTTTACTTTCGCACATACATACGCCCCGAGCGGTGCGCCAATCACCACAACAGGAATGGCGGCAAGTAAGTAGCTATAAATTTCTGGTGTGATCTGCTGCAAATAAACCACATTGATAAGACTGCCGATCACTGAGGTAAATGCCATCACTAACACTGATGTCGCGGTCGATTTTTTCACATCGGCTTTATAGCATAGCAATAACAGCGCAAATAATGCGATATCAGCCCCTGAGCCCACCAAGCCACTGGCAAGTCCGCCGATAAAGGCCACCAGCATTAATTGCTGTGGATGAGGGTGAATGTCATCAATACTTTGCTCTTGGTGAGCTTTGCGCCACCATCTAACCAGCATGGTCACGGCAAAGCACAGCAACAACACACTAAATACCGACTTAACCATCAACCTAGGCACAATTGGGGCAACATACAATAAACTTAAAATAACCCCAACTGACGCCATTGGCAGCGCAAGCAGCACCACATTTTGATAATAAGGAATGCCCCGGCATATAATAGTTAAACTCGCCGCGGTCATGCCAAAGCTTTGTATCGCAAGAGAGAACACTTTGGCTGTGGCCGGTTCAATATCAAGTACCTTAGTCATAAGCGGAAATGCCACCGCACCACCTCCCAAAGCTGTACCACCCGCCACAAAAGACCCCAACGCCATGGTTAAAGCAATTTCAAATTCTTGATAAATCTGCATCAGCGCAGGCTTTGCGCCTTGTAATAATAACAAGGAAGCATAAACTCCAGCAGTAAACCAAAACGGCCAAACTGATTTTTGAGTAACTCTTGCTAACATCTGACCTCCGTAGACAACGCTGTCAATTATACCCGAGTTGTATACTTTAAGTTCACTTTTTGGGAGCGTTAATCTAAGTTGATGCAAGCGCTTGATCGATAAAAATAAAAAAAGCGTATACACTGATAAAATAAATAAAGATTAACAATCGAGATAGGTCTTACATGACAGCACCCATTCTTATTACCGGCGCCGCACAGCGTATTGGCTTAGCACTGACTGAACACTTTATTGCTCAAGCACAGCCAGTAATAATGACTTATCGCACCCGCCATACATGTATTGATGAACTCGAGGCCCAAGGAATAACTTGTATTCAATGCGATTTTGATAAACCCGGCGCCATTACCGAGTTAGTCAATCAAGTAACATTAATAACTCCCAGCCTTCGTGCCGTGATCCACAATGCATCAAGCTGGGATTGCGAAGCCAGTTGTGACGACCATGCCAACTTATTTGACCGCATGATGCACATTCATGCCAAAGTCCCTTACTTATTGAACATGGCACTGGGCCCGTTATTACAAAGCTCTGACGATATTACCGATATTATTCACTTAACCGATTATGTGGTTGAGACTGGCAGCCCCAAACACATTGCTTATGCAGCAAGTAAAGCGGCTTTAGACAATTTAACTAAGTCTTTCTCTGCGAAGTTTGCTCCGAGTATTAAAGTGAACTCTATCGCGCCGAGCTTGATTATCTTTAACGAGCATGACGACGACGCGTATAAAGCAAAAACATTGAAGAAATCCCTGATGGGTATTGAGCCCGGCTGCCGTGAGATCATCAATAGCGTTGAACTACTATTAAGCAGTAACTACATCACAGGTCGCACCCTGGCAGTTGATGGCGGGCGCCACTTAAAATAAAGAGACAGATTATGCATGAAGATTTAAAGAAAAGTTACCAAGAAATCTTAACTGCAGTAGGTGAAAACCCAGAACGCGAAGGTTTGTTAAACACCCCTAAACGCGCAGCCAAAGCGATGGAGTTTTTAACCAAAGGCTATCGTGAGACTTTGGGTGAGATAACTAATAACGCCGTATTTAGCTCAGATGCCGATGATATGGTGCTCATTCAAGATATCGAGCTTTATTCAATGTGTGAGCATCACTTGCTCCCTTTCGTTGGCCGCTGTCATATTGCTTATATTCCCAATGGTAAAGTACTTGGTCTATCTAAGTTTGCGCGCATTGTTGATATGTTCGCTCGACGCTTTCAAATTCAAGAGCAGCTTACACATCAAATTGCTAAAGCTGTTGAAGAAGTAACCGGTGCCAAAGGGGTCGGTGTCATTGTTGAAGCAAAACATATGTGCATGATGATGCGCGGCGTTGAAAAACAAAACTCAAAAATGCGCACTTCGGTGATGCTAGGCAGTTTTAGGCACGACCCTAAAACCCGCAATGAGTTTTTACAGCTAGTTAAAAACTAAGGAGCAGCGAATGCAAAACGCGATCATTAACATCACCAATTTAAGGCTACGTACTTATATTGGTTTTAATCAAGAAGAGCGTGAAAAAAAGCAAGATGTGGTGCTGAACATTGAAATTCATTACCCCGCTGATAGCGCCTGTATCAACGGTGACATTGTAGAACATGCGCTTAACTATAAAACCATTACTAAAGCTGTGATCAAACAAGTCGAAACAGGTCACTTCTTATTACTTGAAAAACTGGTTGCTGACATTTTAGAGATCTGTCACGAGCATGAATCAGTCACTTATGCAAAAGTGCGTATCGATAAACCGCATGCGCTACGCTTTGCTGACTCAGTCTCTTTGACTTTAGATTGGCGTAAAAGCTAACTGTTACTCAATTATAGAGCGGTTATAGCCACCGCTCTATACCTAATGCGACCGCCATGATAAAGCCATAACGCAACGCTTTACCTATACTCACCAGTAACACAAACAGTGAAAGCCTAACTTTAAAGACCCCACCCAATAAAGTGAGTGGATCGCCAACCACTGGAAGCCAAGCAAACAGCAAGCTATATACGCCATATTTATCAAACAACCTCTGACCCTTCGCAATGTGATTCGCATTAATCGGAAACCAACGATGGTCTTGAAACGCCATCATTTTTAGGCCCAACCAATAATTAACGCAGCTGCCCAATACATTGCCCAAGGTCGCAGCAAGCCAAAGGAGCCAGAGTAAACCTTGCTGCTTAACCACCAGCCCAGAAAGCACGACTTCAGACGAACCGGGTAATAGCGTAGCTGATAATAATGCCGAGGCAAACAGACTAAGATAAATCCACATTCAATAAAGCGTTCATATCATTTCGTATAACGTTGCATTATCCTACCAAATAGCAGTTAATGTAAGCATGAAAACCGAGTAACCGCTTACCCATTGATAAGAATAAAATAACAACAGGGATTTAAACCACATGTTCGAATACTTTAAGAAGAGCGTACTAATTGCATCCATTTCGCTAACCTTAAACGGCTGCGCCACAACACAAAACATTGAACCTCATCTTAAAGGGTATAAAACCTATGAAGTGCAAGGTGATGATTTCAAACACACCAGTTTTACTCATATTAACGGTAAACAAGTCACCTTAAATGATAAAAAGAAGTTGGTTATCTTATTTGCAACTTGGTGCTCTGACTCAAAACGCGCGCTGCGTGAACTAAAAGCCTCACCACTTATTACCGATCGAAATATACAAATTATTGGTATTGGTCGCGAAGAAAATACTGAATCAATAGTTAAGTTCAACCAAGAGTTTGACTTACCTTTTACCCTAGTTGCCGATCCAGAACGTGCCATTTATCAACATTATGCAAATAAGGGTATACCTCGCCTAATCTTATTAGATGAACAAAATAAAGTCGTGAAAACATTGATTGGCGAACAAGCTAATGTGATTGAAAAAGTCATTTGGTAATGTGTTAAGAGCGTAAGAAGCCAATAGCTGATTTACGCTTATTGCATTCAATAAAGAGATTATATGTCACAAGATCCAGTTCACATTTTAACGATTGCTAAAGTGATACAAACCGCGGTTGCGCCGGTTTTCTTAATCACGGGTATAGCCGCAACTCTTGGCGTATTATCTAATCGTTTAGCGCGTATTACCGACAGGGCAAGGCTGTTAGATAGAAAGCTTAATAACAGCCAAAATGACTCCTTTGCCCCCTCACTCACACAAGAAATGCGCGCGTTATTAAAGCGCTCTCGCTGCATTCATATCGCTTTTAGTATGAGTATACTCAGCGCACTTCTCGTCTGTGCCGTGGTGATGATGATGTTTATCTCGCATCTATATACTATGCCTTTAAGCGTCACTATTTCGAGCTGCTTTATCGGAGCAATGATTTTATTGATTAGCGCGTTTTTGGCGCTGCTTGCCGAAGTATTTTTAGCAACACGCAGTATGCGCAGAGGAATGATATTTAAAGATATTCAATAGCCAGTTGACGAAAAATAAGACCTTATCATTTAATCAGAAGCAATTTGGTAGCACCGACTTTATGTCGGATTTAAAGGTGGCGAATTTAAAAATACAACAAAAAACCCAGTCAAATTAAAGACTGGGTTTTTAGTTATTAGCTAAAATTCAAGCTGCTAATCTATCTACATTATTTCTGCTTACGGCGACGAAGTGCTGCAAACGGTGCTGCTAGTAATGCGAACCAAGCTAGTGAGCCTGAGTCATCATTATCGTCATCGCCACCTTTCACATCATTAACACGAATTTGAACATCTACTGACTCGGAAGTGTTGCCTTTTGCATCTAATGCAACTACTTCAAATGTGAAGCTACGCTCGTATTCAAAATCAATTTCACCTGTGACAACAATTTCACCTTCATCATTCACCTTAACAAGATTAGTTCTGCTCACTGAAAAGCTATTGATATCATTATCTTTATCTGAGAACTCCAGCGTACCAATAACTTGGTCTAGAGGCGCATTTTCATCAACATAGAATACCTGATAAGGTGCAACAACTGGTGCGTTGTTATCTCGAGTCTCTAACACTTCATTGATATCAGACTGCGAAATACTAGCAACGATCTGGTCATCTCGACTACTTAGTGCAATCGGTAGAGCTGCATCTACGATCGCTGTTTCGCCAGGTTTTAATGTATCGACAGGTTCGCCATCAAAGCTCACGATATTAGGGCGAAGACCACCAAATGGAACCGTGCCTTGAATGTTGTCCATGAACCAGTAAATATCAGCCCAACCGCCAAATATGAAATTCGGATTACCCACATCAACACTCACGTTAATCGGATCACCAATGTTACCTCCAGCTAAGCCAAGGTTTGACGAACATGTTGTTAAAGTAAGCGTATTGCCACCTGTTGTGTGGAAAGCTGGTCCTACAAATAGTTTGCTCCAGTCTGGTTCAAGACCATTCTCACCTTCAATTAAAGGCGCACCTAAAGATAACATGCCACCCGGTATGCTAACACTACGACCTGAAGCCGAGTAGTTGGTGATCTGATAATCATGTGTACCATCGTTATCTACATCTAAGAAGACATTAATACCGACTTGACGACCTAGCATTACTTCGTCAGCAAGCTGTACACTTGTCGCTTGCAATAATCCAGAAGCACAAGACTCAGGGTTTGCACCATATACCGTCGTCGCAACATTCGTAATACTATATCTTAGTTCTGGTTTAGCGTCTGCTGAGGCTACTAATAGCGGTGAATTGAAGCTTAAGTCATTGAAACCAGTGTTTGTAATTGTAAGTACATCACCATTATCTGCGCTCATTTTACCGACTTCTGCGCCAGAGAAAGCTTTAGGTAGAACGTGATAAACTAAGTGTAAAGCATGATTTTCTGAGGCTTCTAAATCATTGAAAACAAGAGCACCGTCATATTCAGATAAATCTAGCGCTGCAGTTCTTTCAGAAAGAGAAGTGGCGTTGAATGGATTTGTCATTTTCCACTCATGCAACTTAGATGGGTCAATTGTCAGTGTTACATCAAACTCAAGCGTTCGACCAGCAGGAACATTTATTGTTTCAGGAAAGTCCCAAGAAAGCGCATCGGTTTGAGCATCGTTATCATAACGCGCTTCAGCTCGAAGCTCATAAATCTTGTCTTTATCTGAATGATTAGTAATTTCTACTGTTTTTGTATAACTCGTTTCTTCTGCTAGAGTATCAAAACCAAATGAAAGAGCGGCTTGTTTAGTATCATATTCAGGTTGTTCAACCATTGCTGTAACAGGTGAAGCAATCGCTTTCTCAACATCAACAAGACCGGCACCAATTAAGCTAATTGGTGCAAGAGGCGAGTCTTTAATAATGGCTCTAGGAGCAGTCGTAATATTTAAATTTGCAGTGTTCATTAACACAGCTTTAATTTCTAGAGCACTCAACTCAGGTCGAGCTTCACGAACCAATGCCACAGCACCTGCAGTAATAGGGCCTGAGAAAGATGTACCTGTGTTAGGCGCGAGTTTATCTTGAGAACCTGAATCAGCAACCATGATACTTGTTCCTGGCGCTGTAATTTCAGGCTTTAATAAACCATCTAGAGCAGGTCCACGTGAAGAGAATCCTGCAACAGCACCTGCTGTAGACTCAAAGAATGTTGTGAATTCATATTCAGCAACTTCACCAGCACTTAATGCCCCCTTAAGTTTATCGCCTTCTTCTTTAGATATACCAAATGTATATACAGTCACAGCTTCATCGAAACCACCAACTGGAGCGGGGCCATCATTTTCTTCATGATTGGCAATAATGACAATTTCTGCACCACGTGCTTGTGCATTTAAAGCTTTTGCTGTGAAATCACAGCCACTACGGTCTAATAGTACAGCCTTACCTGTAAAGTCGACATCTTTTGCAAATGCTTCACAAGCAAAATTGTTAGTTTCAGGATAAACTAGCTCAAAATCCAAGTGTGTTAATGTAACTATGTCTTGAGGTCCAAATGAAGCCAATTCAATCTCAGCCACTTCACCTGCAATTGACCCTTTTGCGTTAGTGGTCGTTGAACTAGGATGAGTCATTGCACCGACTGATAAAGCATTTGGAGTCGTTGACGGTTCACCGATTCTAAATGGGTGATTACTATCGTTACCCGCCGAGATAACTAGATTAGTGCCTAACTTAACAGCTCGCTGAACAAGATATTGAGAACCATATTGTGCTTGAGTACTACCGAACTCCCCACCAAGTGACATATTTATCACATCAGCACGGTCATCTAATAGGCCATCACCATTAGGGTCCATTGCTGCTTCAAGTGCTTTAATTTGTGCAGTACCAGGGCAACCTCCAGCACATACAGAATAAGCTAAAAGTTCCACGCCAGGAGCAATACCGGTAACAGAGTGAGATACCGCTGTACCGTGACTAGTTAAGCCGACAACTTTGCCATCATCATCTTTAGTGATGTGCTCAATTGGATCTTGGTCATCACGCACATAATCGTAACCACCCTTAACAATACCTTGTGGCCATGCCACTGAAGTTGGGTCTGATTGCGCAGCATCCCAAGCTTCTACTGTTCCTTCACCACCAAATGCTTTATGAGTGTAGTCGACGCCTGTATCTAAAACGGCAACAGTCTGGTTTTGAGCAGTATTGCCTGAAGCATTGACAGGTGCAGCATTAATATATGGATTTACTGCCTCAACATGTAATTCATGATCAATAATTGGTAGAACTTTTTCTACATTACGATTCAGTTTAAGTTTATTTAATGTCTCTTTGTCTGCAGAGATTATTACTGCTGGAGCTAAAACTTTAGTCGTACCAAAAATCTTAGCATTTGGATCTAATGTCGAAAGTTCTGATGCAAACTCTCTTTGTGCTTGTTCAATCAACTCGTAAGTTTGGCGAGCTTTATCTTCTGTATATCTACCAGAGCTCATTAAATCAGCAGCAGTTTCCTGCTTTAAAATTACTAAATATGCTTCTATTTGCTGCTTATTATCGCGATTTACAGCAAAATCTTTGATATTTTTTAGTGCTTCATCAATTTGAGCACTTTGTTGGATAAAACTAAATGACTGTTCTGCAACTGCATTTCCAGCAAATAAAACACCAGCAACAGCGGTTGCAATCGCTGTTGATTTTAAAGAAATCTTAGACATATTTTCCCCTAATTCTAGGTTAGTGGTAGAGTTTTTATTTTTGTATATATATAGAAACAGCCGTCAATATAATCTTTGAATGGAATAAAAGACAACAAAATAGGAACAACAGTTTTACAAACAGAAACAGAAAAGACCTCAAAAAAAAGCTTAACGCCATGATTTAATTGACAAAAAATGAAGGTGAAAAAATGTAAACAATATGATTAAGATAGCAACAAACTAAGGACTAGTTTTGCAATTATGGAATTTGGATAGTTCTTTGGTTGATAACGACTTGTTCTATTTTTCTTTGTAGTTCAACAGGCTATACTTATTTTTTTTAACAAACTTTAAAAAAGGAGCTGAGTCAGCTCAGCTCCTAATCAAATAGTATAGTATTACTTTTGCTTACGACGACGAAGTGCCGCAAACGGAGCCGCTAACAATGCTAACCAAGCTAGTGAACCTGAGAATGCATCATCATTATCATCACCACCTTTAACGTTGTTAACACGAATTTCAACCTCAACAGCGTCAGAGTGGTTACCACGTGCGTCAACAGCCACTACTGTGAAACGGAAATCACGGTCATATTCATAGTCGATTTCACCCGTAACTACAATTTCACCATTTGCATGAACATCTACTAGGTTAGTACCGCTCACCATGATTTTTTCAATGTCACCATCTTCATCTGAATGCACTAGCGTACCAATTACTGTACCTAGCTCAACGTTTTCATCAGTGTAGAATGTTTGACGCTCTTCAATCACTGGTGCGTGGTTATTACGACTGTCTATAACCTCTTGCATCATATCTGCGTCAGCAACAGCAACAATTTGGTTGAGGCCATTATTAACTGATACAGGCCAGCTCGCATCAATGTATGCAGACTCACCCATACCTAGCTCAGACACCTCTTCACCAGAAGCATTCACAAAACGAGCAGAGTTAATACCAAATGCAATTGTGCCCGTTAAGCTATCGGTTTCAGACCAAATTCCTAATGTGTAGCCTGCATAACCTGTTGCAGCTTTCACAGTGAACGTATCACCAAATGCTTTTTCACCTAAACCTAAGTCTTCAGTACATGCCGATAATGTTACAGAGTCGCCACCAGTTGTGTGGAATGCGCCACCAGTAATAATTGCCCATTGAGTCGCACCATTAACAACAGCACCACCTGCAGTACGTGAACGACCTGGTACAGCTGCACCTCGACCTACATCATTGTAGTTACCTATACCAAAATCGTATACACCATCGTTATCAGTATCAAACATGAACTCATAACCTGCTTGACGAAGGTGCGTAAGCTCACCTGCTAATTGCATTGTCGCTGTTAACATGATGCCTGAAGTACAAGAATCGACAGCATACAAGTTTGCAGAAGCAGCTTTAACGTTAAACGGAGCGTCAGTTGAATCATCCGCACCAATTAACATTTCAGCATTTAAGTTAAGTGTCTCATAACCAGTGTTGGTCAACTTAACAAGCTTCTCAGTGCCCATCTCAACCATATCTAGCTCACCACCAACAAATGCTTTAGGTAACACGTGGTAAACTAAGTGAAGGTTGTTTTCACCTGGTGCAAACAAATCATTAAATACTAATGCACCGTCAAACTCTGCCATAGTTAATGCATCTGCACGAGGCACTAAGTCTTCAGCTGTTTGAGGGTTTTCAAGCATCCACTGAGGAAGGCGTGCAGGGTCAATTGTAACTGTGACTTCAAATTCAACAGAACTATTCGCAGGCACTTTTAATTCACTAGGGTAATCCCAAGAAAGTGCACCTGTATCTGCATCATTTGCGTATCGAGCATTCATAGAAAGCTCATACATACGGTCTTCGCCAGAGTGGTTATTTACTTCAACAGTTTTAGTATAAGACGTTACTTCGTTTACGACATCAAAGCCAAATGAAAGAGCAGCTTGCTTAGTGTCATACTCTGGGTGATGAACCATTGCTACTGCAGGAGAAGCAATTGCTTTCTCTACGTCAACTAGACCTGCACCTATTAAGCTGATTGGTGCTAATGGAGAGTCAGGGTTCAATGACACAGGGTCTACAGTGACATTCAAGTCTGCTGTATTCATAAGAATTGCTTTAACTTCATGTGCACTCAATTCAGGACGTGCTTCACGAACTAGCGCAACAGCACCCGCAGTGATAGGACCTGAGAATGACGTACCTGTAGCTGGCGCTAATTGATCTTGAGTACCTGTCGCTGCGACCATGATACTTGTACCAGGTGCTGTGATCTCTGGTTTAAGTAAACCATCCATTGAAGGACCACGTGAAGAGAATCCAGCTACTGCACCAGCAACTTGAACCATTTCTACGTTTATATCCAGAGTATCAGTGCTTGCAGCTTTAATAGCATCTTTAATTGCAGCACCATCAGCAAATGTTACACCGAAAGAACGGATAGTTACATTTTCGTCGAAGCCACCCATTGGTGCCGGAGTACCATCGTCAGTAGCATTAGCTATTAGAACAAAATCTGCTCCTAACTCTTGTGCGTTTAATACTTTTTCAGTAAAAGCACAAGAACCTCGGTCGATTAGAACTGTCTTGCCAGTGAAGTCCATACCTGCATATGGGTTAGTTGGATTATTATCAGCATCAACACCATCACAACCTTCAGCTTCATTTACATCTTCAGTTTCAACAACATCGCCAGGATAAACGATTTCACCTAGTACCATTGAGCCTCTAAATGCACCTTGAGGACCGAAGCTCGCTGCTTGGACAACAACATCAGCACCTGCCATCGTTGCTGAGAGGTTTGCTTCCTCAAGTGTTGGGTGGGTCATTGCACCTACAGATAATGCATTTGGTGTAGTAGACGGGCCACCGATACGGAATGGATGGTCACCATCGTTACCTGCAGAGATAACCATGTTGGTGCCAAGACGAACTGCACGTTGAATAAGATACTGAGTACCATCTTCAGTGTAAGTATCGCCGAACTCACCGCCTAATGACATATTGATAACATCAGCGCGATCGCTTAAATCGCCATCACCATTTGGATCCATCGCAGCTTCAAGAGCATTTACTTGTGCAGCAAAAGGACATCCACCACCACAAACAGAATAAACGAGAAGTTCAACATCTGGCGCAATGCCTGTTACAGAGTGAGATACTGATGTACCATGACTTGTGTAACCTTCATCTGAGCCTGGGAAGTCTTGGTCGTTTTCTATTGGGTCTGCATCATTACGCATATAGTCAAAACCACCAACAACTTGACCCTGCGGCCAAGCTACAGAAGCAGGATCTGACTGAGCAGCTTCATAAGCTTCAACTGTGCCTTCGCCTCCGAATACTTTATGAGTGTAGTCAATACCTGTATCTAATACAGCAACCTTCTGACCCGCTGCAGTATTTCCGCTGTCATTTACAGGCGCAGCATTGATGTAATCATTTACATCAGCTACATGTAATTCAAAATCACGAAGAGGTAAAACACGAGCAACGTTTGAGTTTAATTTAATAGCACTAAGCGTCGCGTCACTTGCAGCGACAATTAGCGCTGGAGCAAGTAGTTTAGTTGAGCCATAGATCTTCGTAGTAGCATCAAGCTGCATTAATTCGTTGCTTAAGTCAGCTTGCGCTTGCTCAATTGCAGCGTAAGTAGCTCGAGCAGCATCTACTGAATAATTACCTTGCTCGATTAAATCTGCGGCAGTTGTTTGCTTTAAAACAACCAAAAAAGCGTCAGAGCGAACTTCTTTCAATTCTTCCAACTTTGCCTTTTGGCTTGTTTCAAATGCTTGTTTAAGAGCTGGATTTGTTACTAGTTCTGTAGCTGCTGAAGCAGATACAGCCATTAAGGCGCCAGTTACAGCGGTAGCAACAGCCGTTGCTTTGAATGAGTACTTAGACATAGTTTCCCCTAGGTCTTGTTATATTGATGGTTACAGCTTGTTATTGTTGTTTTCAATAAGACAACAATATAGTACGTAATCAAATCAAATAACAACATAAAAGAAACATTTTATAACAACAAAAATACAAAACCAAAGATACCTTTTAATTTCATACAATTATAATCAAAAACAAACGTAAACAAACGTAAACAAATTAACAGATCGTTCACACAAAAGGTACAGATTCACTTATTGCCTTTCACATGTTCCGCAAAAGTCTTCCACCACTTATCACATTCTATTTGCCTTTTCGTACTGATTTACGTACAAAGATCGAGATTAACTTTTTTGGGGCAAATCATGAAAAAAAATATTTTATTTGGCGTGCTGCTTAGTACACTCACTCTCTCCGCAAACGCTCAATCTATGTTCGAGAAATCAGAGGATGCTATTGAGTACCGCAAATCTACATTCCAACTTATTCGTTTCCAGATTGGTGATATGGGTGACATGTTAAAAGGAAAAATAGCTTTTGATGCAGAGCGTTTTCAAAAACGCGCTAATGCTGCCGCTACTTTATCAGCTTTACCTTGGGAAGCTTTTACTCGTGACTCACAAAAAGGCGATACTAGCGCATTACCAGCGATATGGACTGACCGTGCAACATTTGATGAAAAAGCAGCGAAGTTTGCAGAATATGCAGAAGCGCTCGCAATCGCAGCTAAATCTGGCGATAAAAAAGAAATAGGCCCAGCTTTTAGAAATTGGGCAAAAGGTTGTAAAGACTGCCACAAGTCATTTAAAGACTGATGAAGGATATAAAAATGCGGCTTTTCGAAGCTGCATTTTATAACCTAAATAACTAGAAACTCTAATCTATAAGTTGAGCAAGTGGCTCCATACCCCAAGCGTAAATTAAGCCAATAGCAATTAATATAAAAATAACGAATGCTTTCCAACCTGCTTTCATGTTTGGCTGTTGTAAGTTTGTCTCTGTTGACCCTGTTATAAGCGTTTTAATGAGGTTTTTACCTTTCAAACGATAGACAATGATAGCTAAAATATGTAAGACAATTGCGGCGATGATGAAATCGATATTACTATGGTGTATTGACCCTGCTAACTCAACAAGCTCATAACTTACATACTGCACCAAAGGACCATCAACAAGAATGTCATCTGTAGTAAATAACCCAGTGAAGAGTTGTAGAAAAATCAAAACAAAAAACAACACAACCATCAAACTGCCTGCAGCATTGTGGCCAACCCTGTCTTCTTTGCCTTTTATTGCATCAAGAACCTTTGCCGGGTGATTAAGCAACTTGCTTAACTTAGCTGTTTCACTACCAATTACACCCCAAATAAATCTGGTCAACATCAGTGCTAACAACACATAACCAGTAACAAAGTGTAACTCTAACCAGCCTTCTTCACCACTGATGTAAAGCACCCCCAAAGCAATGACTAACAACCAGTGAAAGCCGCGAATAAAACCATCCCAAACTTTAACTTTGCCCATATTACTCTCAAACTATTTTATGCCGTGCGCACCATTATGACTTACTGTAGAAGCGTGTCTAGATAGTTGAGATCTAACGCAGGGTTTTTGTCACTACTGATTTTGATTTAAGTGAATAAATTAGCTATTTCAAATATGCTTAGTTTAATCAATGTCTTCAAACTCATCATCACCTAAGCATTCGCGTAAGCGCTTTTGTTCAAAATAATCTTCTAACCTTTTCCGAGCTCGGCGCTTTTGAATACCAGAAAGCTCTGTATTTAAATCATCTAACTCCGCATCAAATTCTTCATCAATAGGCACATCTTCAGAAAATGAATTACGCATGGTGAGAACCTCATGACTATAAACATAATACTGAGTTAATAATTAGCTCGATTTTTTAGGTTTGCAAACTTTACAAACTACTTAGCATGGAAGCTGCGATGTTAAAAATCGTAAAAATTGGTTAAATAAATCACTTTTATTTATATTTTAGCTAAACAACACACTTATCAAAACAAAAGAAAACACATAAGACACTGAATTTTAAAAACTTTAATTTCTGGCATTCATCTTGATAGGTAATCATTGAGTCTATCAACAGGAATGATAATTATGAAAAAGTTTATGCTAGCAACATCACTAATTTTAAGTACTTCTGCAATCGCACATGAAGATCACGGTATTCAAATCAGCAGTGATAACTGCCAAGTCGATTTCCAGAATGATGTTCGCATCACGCCAAATCTATTGCAGATCACCGCAGAGAATAACAAGCAACTAATGATTGACAGCTATGGTGAGCTTTATGTTGATGGACAGGCAATCACATTAACCCATGAACAAAAAGATGCTTTAGCGAATTATGCCGATTCACTTAGGGTACAGCTGCCACAAGTAGCAAACATTGCACTTGATGGCGTTAAACTCGCAGGTGTCGCGCTAAATGAAGTGGCACAAGCCTTCAACTTACAAGGGCTAGAATCTCTCAACGGCCTTATGGATGATCTGCATGTTGAGATCAGTGACACCTTTTATCAACAAGGTGCATTTGTTATGGGTGAAAAGACCTTCCATGAGTTCGGTGAAAATTTTGACAATCGCTTTGAAACTCACATAGAAGAAGCTGTCGAATCTGCCATGATGGAATCAATTGGTAGCATCTTAATGATGATCGGTTCTGAGATGATCAGCTCAGGTGGCGACATGGAAAGCTTTGAAGATCGCATGGAAAACATGGGCAAGCAAATTGAAGAAAAAGTACAGTTACAAGCAAAGCAAATTGAAGAACAAGCAAATGGCTTATGCGATAAGTTTGAAGGTATTGCACATGTAGAAACTAATTTAGTTGCTCAAATCCCAGCAATGAATGGCTACCAGCTTTTCAACTTTAAATCTAAATAAGCATTATTAAATTATAGTATTAATTATCTCCCTTTATGAGCTGACTAATGTCAGCTCTTTTTTATAGCCTCATCTTAAGCGCGCCTCGACAGACTTTAACGACTGCGGGGGTCTCTCCTATAATTTCTCCATCAGCTTCAATTAACAGATCAGGATCAGAGATTTCATACTCCACCAACTCATTCACCTCAAGATGAGATGACTTTTCATGCTGTCGTACTAGCATCAATAAAAAGCTCCAAAGCCTGCTCAGTAAAGACTCAGCCTTAAAATGCAGCATTAATAGCTTGCCATTATCAACCTTTGCACTCGGCGCCACTTTTAGGCCTGCAGCAAAAAACTGACCATTAGCAAATACACGCATCAAAGAAGGGTCAAGCGATGAAATATGTTTGAAGCTAAATAAATGCTTAATGCCCGCAAAAATATAGCTCAGCTTATGACGGATTTGGAACGTATTAATATCTTTTACAACTGCAGCATTAAACCCTATACCTGCAACATTAATGAAAAAGCGCTGATTGACTTTACCTAAATCTAATAACCTATAAGATTCAGAAAAAACTAAAGCTCGCCATTGCTGTTGAGAATAACCGAACTGCCTCACAAAATCGTTACCCGTGCCAGCTGGCAGCACAGCAAGCGAAACAGGTGAATTCGCCAATACATTCGCGACCAGATGTAATGTACCATCACCACCAACTGCAACAACAGTTTCTACTTCTGCAAGCTTTTGCTTAATAGCGTTGACATCTGTCTCAAAACACCCTGATGTAAAAATCCACTGATGCTTGAGCCCTCTTTTTACACATTCTTCTTCTAACCATTTAACCTGCGCTTCAATAAAAGGCGAAGCACTTGGCTTTACAACAACGAGCATAAATTTAATTAACCTGACTTATTAAATAATTATTCACAACAAACCCAAGGCTCCCTTCAAACATAGAAATCAGACAAGAATAACTATTCAAACACTTAAAACCACAAAAAAACCATTAGAAAAACTTATCTGAAAAAAGTAATTTTTATTGTTTTTAAATTGACCTATTCGAATGCAAAATACACTTAATCAAGCACATCTTACTTATTTAATTTAGGAGTTCATCATGATCCAGACAGCTGCGGCGTGCAGCAACACGCAACCTAGCTTAAAGAAATCAATTACTACAAAGCCAAGCTTTAGCTGGCAGTCTCTTTTTGCAGTCTGCGCTCAAAAGTTGTCTACGGCTCATATGGCTCAATACAAGTAACACCCAAAAAACGCTTATGTTTTTGATTTCACTATACACAATTTAACCGATGTGGCTATCTAAGCTAAAAAAAGAATTTTTTCTTTAATTTTAGGTTAAAATTTAGGCAAACGAATCAAAAGCTATTTACAGCAGCAAAATCGCTAAGTATTATCTTGGCCCATGGAGAGATGGCTGAGTGGTTGAAAGCACCGGTCTTGAAAACCGGCATACGTTAATAGCGTATCTAGGGTTCAAATCCCTATCTCTCCGCCATGTTTTAAGTTTGCGCCGGAGAGGTGGCCGAGTGGCTGAAGGCGCTCCCCTGCTAAGGGAGTATAGGGTTTGTAGCCCTATCGAGGGTTCGAATCCCTCCTTCTCCGCCATTAACTTGTATTAAAACCGCCTAACAGCGGTTTTTTTATGCCTGAAATTTAGCCTCATCAAATACCACAACATTCATAACACGCCTCAAATATTTTAAGGCGAATAAAGCTCTGATCAGATTGCATTTTAGTAATGTATTGAGTCACCATTTCTACATCATAGATTCATTTTTATTATGCTTGAATTAATCATCAATAAAATGCAAACTGGCTGAAAAAGAGCGAAATACGTCATGCAAAAAGCCATTTTCTTATCAGCCGTGTTAATAGTTTTATCAGCCTGTGGTCAAACTGATGAAATGAACAATACCGAACAAGCAAAGCCAATAAGCGCCAAAAAGGAGACCTCTTCAACAGAAAAAAAACCTGCATCTCAAGTAACAGAGCTTACAAGAGTAGATAAAGCTGAGCTAGGTTTAGAAAAGGTCTCTCAAGAAGTTTTAAACTCTCTCAGAGCTGATATGAGCTCTATAGAAAAAAATAACGAATGTGACAGCAACGCACAGTGTAAAGTGATAGCTGCCGGCAGCCGAGCTTGTGGTGGACCTAGCCACTATATGCTTTACTCAACCAAAAACACATCTGATGAAAAAGCCAAATCTATTGCAGATAAACTTACAAGGTATGAAAGTATTTATAATGCACAAACAGGTATGCAGAGCATCTGCGCCATGTTAACTAAACCTGTGACACAATGTATGAATACTAAGTGTGTTACACTGAATAGCAGTACTCTCATCACGCAATAGAAGGAAAATACATGAAAACAGTTTTAGCTCTAGTTACATCAACTCTTGTCATGTTATCAGGCTGTCAATCTTCAAAAGGTACTCAGCTCGAACAGAGCAGCTCCCTTAAAGCTTATGTCGCTGATCTAAGCTGCAATGCAAGCTTCGAATGTAAAGTGATAGGAGTTGGTGAGAGAACAGCGTGTGGTGGTCCCAGTAGCTATGTTATATTTTCAACTAAGAATACTGACGAAAAAGAGGTTGAGCGTTTAGCCAATGTTGAAACCGCGCAAGAACGAATACTTAACGAAAAACAGCCCCCTGACGAAACCTGTAAACAAGTTCTTCCTATTCAATCTCTTTGTATTAAAAGCAAGTGTGAAAGTTTCACTATAAGTAACTAAAACAACAAAGCCCCTATTACTGACAATGTCATAATCAGTAGGGCGCAGCCACCCGCTTTATAGATCAGCATTTGATCCATGTCCTTATGAAACCAGTAGCGATAAATAAAACGTGCAAAATAACTCGCTGATGTACCGAATAAAGCAAACATAATAAGTAAATAGATTAAGTATATAGACACAAACCAAACCTTTTATTAATACCTTTTAAGCATAGCTATTAGTTAACCTTGTTTCAAATATGGTGCAAAATTAGTGTTAGCGAACGCAGTAAGTGCGCTTCTTTTGCGTAAGGAAGGTGTAAAAGGTTAGCGACAGTGAACGAAGTAAACCCGCTCTTTTTACGCAAGTGTAGTGCAAAGTTAATGACAGCGAGCAAAGCGAGTGCATTTGCTTTGCG